>JBGAJY010000175.1:0-11500 GCA_044224705.1 Saprospiraceae bacterium | reverse complement strand
TTAATCGGCAAATGCCAATTTTTCTCCATGCCTCCGTGCCTCCGTGTTTAATTCCCTCCCCGCTCTCCATTTACTCACCCGCTTCCGCCACTTACGCGCCCGCCATTTTCTGCCCTCTTCTTGCGCCTGATTTTTGTATCGTCAATTAAATCAAGGATTTAAATAAACTCCGACGATATGAAAAACATCCTCGCCACCCTGCTTTTCCTCGCGGCTTTTTTACCGCAAACACACGCCGCCATCTGGCATGTCAAACCGGACGGTTCCGATGCCAACAACGGCACGACCTGGGCCACATCTTTCAAAACCCTGCAAAAAGCCCTCAACGTAGCTGCCGCTTCCGGCGACCAGATATGGATGGCCGGTGGCGTGTATCACCCGACCCAGGGCATCGGCGCCGACCAGCGATTCTGGTATTGGGACATTAACAAGGGCGTCAGCATTTACGGGCGCTTCAACGGTACCGAAACCAATATCAACCAACGCAGCCTCGCCAATGCGCTGACCATCCTGAGCGGCGACGTCGGCAATGACGACCTGAATACCATCGCCACCGACATCACTGACATCCAGGGCGACAACACCAACTACCTGTTTTTTGTAAATAACGTGACCCAGACCATGCGTTTCGACGACCTGGTGTTCACGGGCACTTACAATCCCGGCAGCCAAACGCTGGGAGCCGTCAATATCTACGGCGGCGGCACGCACGTTTCGATTAATGCCTGCCTTTTCAGCGGCAATTACAACGGCGACAACGGGGCTTTATCCCTCGAGAGCAGTGCCTGGACCAACCAGCCTTGTTCCCCCACGATCACGTTTTGCAATTTCGAATACAACGGCTCCAACGACGTGGGCTATTCCGGCGGCACCGGAAAATCGATCGACGTGCGGATGTACGCCAATGGCCCGGGCGGCAAACCGGAGTTCAGTGGTTGTTTTATCCGAAACAACACGACTTACGACCAACCGGCCGTGACGGCCTTCGCCGTAGTGCCCAATTGCAAGATCACCTGGATGAACTGCAATTTTGAAAACAACTTCTGCGCAAACAGCAATTTGAACCGCGGCGGCGCCCTGGCCACTTACGCGATCCGGCTCGAATGTATCAACTGCACCTTTGCCTACAACAGCGCCGGTATTCACGGTGGCGCCGTGTATTGCGCCTACTCCAAAGGCAACGACACCCCGCAGTTTGTCGGTTGTGTATTTCAGCACAACCACGCCGGGTTCGACGGCGGCGCATTGGCGCTGGAAGGTTGTGACGTCAACATGGTGGGCGGTATCCTTTCCGGCAATTCCTGCGACAGAAACGGCGGGGCGGTGGCGCTAGTCGCAGCCTCAGATAATATTCCGGCAACTTTCCGTGCCCGCTCCACCAATTTTTGGCAAAACACGGCATCCGAAAACGGCGGCGCGGTGTATGTAAACGATACCCATACCAGCCTCGTCCTGAACTATTGCATGCTCAGCGGCAATTCCGCCGCTTCGGGCGGCGCCCTGTGCTGGGACATTACGGACAATACGAACATCAGCTGCGGATTGCTGACCTGCATCGTGGACGGCAACAGCGCCGGCGAAGGCAGTGCATTTTCGGTGAAACGGAGCTCCGGTACGGCTTCGCAGCCTTTCGTGCTGCGTTCCTGCACGGTATACGGCAATCAGAACAACAGCGCCATTTTCAACGACCACCACGTCGTCGATTGCACGAACACGATTTTTTGGGGAAATGGCCTGCCGGAATTCGGAGGCGACGGCGGAACGAACAAGGCCAGCTGGTCGCTCCTCGAATCTTCCGACTGCGCTTCGGCGGGCATCAACGGCGCCTGCACGGATAATATTTTCGGAAAAGCCCCGCTCTTCGTCGACGCGGCCGGCGGGAATTTTCACGCCCTGCTTTGCTCGCCCGCAGTGAACAACGGCAACGACATCAACCTCGATTACGACCAAAATGCCCGCCCGTTCCCCGGCGACCGGGCCGATATCGGCGCGTTCGAATACCAGGGCAACCCCGCTACCATTGCTTACCGCGACAACGACGGCGACGGTTACGGCATCGCCGGCAACACGCGGCACACCTGCACGCCACCGCCCGGATTCGCCGCACAGGCCGGCGACTGCAACGACAACGACGCGGACGTCAACCCCGGTCACCCGGAAGTCTGCGACGGCAAAGACAACAACTGCAACAACCTGACCGACTACCTGGATCCCGGTTATCTGGATACCGAAGCGCCCATCTTTATCACCCCCCCGCCCGCCGACCTGAGCCTCAGTTGCGCCGATCAGGTGCCGCCGCCCGCGACCCTGACGGCCACCGACAATTGCACGCCCAACCCGGGCGTCACCTTTTCCGCGACCACGACGCGCTCCGGCAACCCGAACGACTGCGCCTACTACACCTACACCATCACCCGTACCTGGACGGCGAAGGATTTGAGAAACAACGCCGCCACCGCAATACAGGTCATTTCGGTCAAAGACGATCAGCCACCCGTGTTCACCCAGGTGCCGCCCAACGTCACCGCCGGCTGCGATCAATCCGTTCCAGGCTACATCCCGCCCAGCGCTACAGACAACTGCTCGGCCGTCAGCATCAGCCTTCAAACCAGCTCCGACCGCTCTTCCGACCCGAATGACTGCGCCTATTACACCTACACGATCACCCGCACCTGGACGGCTGTCGACCGCTGCGGCAACACCGCCACGGCCCAGCAAATCGTCACGGTACAGGACCTGAAACCGCCGTTCGTGCCCTTGCAGCCCCAGGCGCAGGTTACCGTAGAATGCGACCAGGCCATCCCGCAAATCACTTTCCTGGGTTCTCAGGACTGCGATGCGCACCCGATTTTGACCGTTACGGAACAATCCGAGGAATTCGAGGCCAGTCCCTACGACCACGTATTCCGCCGGATTTACCGCCACATCGCCCTGACCGACCATTGCGGCAACGCTACTGAATTCGATCAGGTGATCAGCATCCGGGACGTTCAGCCGCCGCACATCACCAATTGCCCGGCCGACCTGACTGTGAACGGTACCGACCTCGGCGCCGTGGTGGATTTTCCTGCCGCCATCGTCAGTGAAAATTGCGGCAATTATGAAGTGTACTACACGCCTTACGAACCCGGCGGCAGCCTATTCCCCGTCGGCGTGACGCAGGTGTACATCGACGCCTACGACCAGGGCGGCAACTACGGCTCCTGCGAATTTAAGGTGACCGTAAAGGACGACTTCAAAGTGCACTGCCAGGACCCGGTATTTGCGACCATCCCGGCTGGAACCTCGCCCGACAACAATGCCGTGCGCTGGAACCCGCCTTATGCCGAAGACTGTGCGTTTTGCGACGACCAGCTGGCCGCCCCGCAGTTCCAGCAGCGTTTCAAACCGCTGGGCAACCTGAACGGCCACCGTTACTTTTTATCCAATGAAAAACTGCCCGCCGAGCAAGCCGCGAGTATGTGCACCCAGTACGGAGGCTACCTCGCCGCCATCGGCAGCAACACCGAAAACCGCATGCTGAGCAATGAATTGGCCGGGCAAAACGTCCTCATCGGACTCAGCGACGCGGCTTCGGAAGGCGCCTTTGCGTGGGCTGACGGACAGGCCGCCGGCTTCCAGAACTGGGCTCCGGGCCATCCTGTTGCCGATGCCGCCACTGCCGCAGCGCTCGACTACGTCGCGCTCACCGATGCGGGAAAATGGCAGAATGTCGGCGCCGACTCGGCTTTGTTTATCCTGGAAATGCCCTGCTACGACCTGCGCGTGACGGCCACGAATTTTCCCTCCAACAACCTCGCCACGGTGGGTCAATACGAAGTGCAGTATCAAATTCAGGATGCTTGCGGCCGAACTGACGAATGCTCGCAACCAATTTCCATCGCCCGCGACCGCAAAGCCTACTGCCTGCCCAACCTGTATCCCGATGCCCTCGACCGCGACACGTCCTTGTGGATTCAAAAAGTCGAGATCGGCACTTATTCAAAAACTTCGGGCAACAACCACGGCTACCTGCGCCACACCGCCGCGGCCAACGCGACCCTCACGGCCGGCGAAACCGTACCCGTCAGGATCATCCTCGGCGCGACCACCGGTTCGGGCAAAGCCTACGTTCACGTCTGGTTCGATGCCAATGCCGACCGCGATTTTTACGACGCCGGCGAGGTATTGCTCGATACGTTCGTGACCACGGGCCAGGTCTATTTCGACGCCCTGATCCCCTCCGGCTCGACCTTCGGCGACGCCCGACAGCGGATGCGCTTGGCCGTGTCGCGCTACTACGCGCCGGAAGCCTGCGGCGACTACGTGAACGGCGAAACCGAAGACTACCGCATGGCAGTGGCTGCTGCCGATTTCAGCGACGACCAGGCCGCCGATCGCAATGCCTTGAATGCCAGCGCGGTATTGTTCCCAAACCCTGCCACGACCGAAGCCTTCCTTAACCTTTCGGAATACGAAGGCCAAACCTGCCGCATCTGCCTGCTCGATGCACAGGGCCGTACCCTGCAATCCTTTGCCGTGGAAAATGCCGACGACGCTTTGATCCGCCTGGATTTGGCGGGGCTCGCACCGGGCTTTTACGTGGTGCAAACGGCAGTGGACGGCCGCATAGTCCGGACCGATAAACTGTTGGTCAGCAGCGAAAAATAAAGGAGACGAATCACATGAAAGCGACCGCCCTTCCGCGTTGGAGGGGCGGTTTTTTTAGCGCCAGTTTTTGATAAACATACTGGCCACGATCATTCCCAAAAAAGCCAGCACCATCATAAAAACCGGCGACAACACAATATAGGTAGCGATTTTCGGCGCCTTGAAATAGAACCGGGCCACCAGGGCTCCGCTAATGATTACCCCCAGAATAACCGCGGGGACTAGGTTTTTGCGGATCAATTCGGCATGGTAGGATTCCACATAAGTGGAACGACCGGAAGCGACGATCCAAATTTGGTAGAGATAGTACATCAGAATGGCCGTTTCTACGGTAAGGCCTAACCAGTAAAGTGTTTTCATACGTTGGGCAGGGAGAAGTGATGGGTGATGAACGACGGGTTATTCCGGATCGTACTTCAATTCAAATGCTTTTTGGCAAAGAACGCGCCCTTCGACACGGAAATGGCCCGATTGGTCAGACAAACCACCTTCTTCATGCTCGCCCCCTACGCGGTTTTTACCCCAAAAAAAATACACCCCGGCCGGCAAGCCGGCGGTGGAAACGGGCGGTGTAGGAAGGCAAATGAAAGGCTGTATCGGCTGGTTGGCCGGTGGAGGTTGGAAATTGATTCCAGACCAGAATCCGGTTGTTGAACCGGTCGCAGACGAGGAAATGCGAGCCATCGGAAGCAATCCCGCTGGGGTGGTTGAACAGCAGCGCGCCGCCGGTCTGATTGAAGCCAGCCCCCGACAGCATCAGGTCGGCAGACTGGCTGGTTTCGAACCAGTTCTGCGCAGAAATCAGTTGGGTTAACGCTGAAAAGACAAGGAGCAGGAAGATTTTTTTCATGGAAATCAGTTTTTGGATAAATGATTTTCAGACCCGGGAAGGATGCAGGGGTTTAATTCGAGTGTTAAATTCCCAAACTGCATTCTCTACCTTTGGCCGCGTCCTTGCCACACCAACCAGGTTATGAGCCCCCTCCAAACCCGCAACTCACTCATAACTCTTCACTCATCACTTATCACTCCAACATGAGTCGTTTCCGTCCAGGCGTGCTCCACGGCGAAGAAGTCACCGAACTGCTCGACTACGCCAATCGCCACGATTTTGCCCTTCCGGCCGTCAATGTCATCGGCACCAACTCCGTCAACGCCGTGCTCGAAACCGCCGCAGCGGTCAACAGCCCGGTCATCATCCAGTTCTCTCACGGCGGCGCGGCATTTTTCGCCGGCAAGGGCCTGAGCAACGACGGCCAGCGTGCATCCATCCTCGGCGGCGTCAGCGGCGCCCAACACGTGCACACCATGGCAGCCGCTTACGGCGTGCCGGTCATTCTGCACACCGACCATTGCGCGCTGAACATCATCCAGTGGGTCGACGGACTGCTCGACGCGGGCGAACAGTTTTATAAAAAAAACGGCTACCCGCTGTACAGCAGCCACATGCTCGACCTTTCGGAAGAGCCCCTCGAAGAAAACATCGAAATCTCGGCGCGTTACCTGGGCCGCATGGCCAAAATGGGCATGACCCTGGAAATCGAACTCGGCGTCACCGGCGGAGAAGAGGACGGCGTGGACAATTCGGACGTGGATTCCTCGCGCCTCTACACGCAGCCGCACGAGGTGTCGCACGCTTATGAAGAGTTGAAAAAAGTGAGCCCGCGCTTCACCATCGCCGCCGCTTTCGGCAACGTGCACGGCGTGTACAAACCGGGCAACGTGAAGTTGCAGCCTGTCATTCTGAAAAATTCGCAGGACTTCATCCGCGAGAAATTCGGCCTGTCCGATCCCAATCCGGTCAATTTCGTGTTCCACGGCGGCTCGGGTTCTTCGCAGGAAGAGATTCGTGAAGCCATCGGCTACGGCGCCGTGAAAATGAACATCGACACCGACATGCAGTGGGCCTACTGGGAAGGGGTGCGCAATTTTTACGAGGCCAAAAAAGGCTACCTGCAGTCGCAGATCGGCAACCCCGACGGCCCCGACAAGCCCAACAAGAAGTTCTACGACCCGCGCGTTTGGCTGCGTGAAGGCGAAAAAACCTTCGTGACGAGGCTCAAACAGGCTTTCGACGATTTGAACTGCATCGGGCGGAACGCCTGAATCCGGTTGGATGAAAAGGTCGTGGAGCAATGTCTGCCGGAGGCAAAGTTGGACAGATCAAAAAAAGCCGGGGGCAGGACTTGCTTGTCTTGCCCCCGATTTGAAAGCCCCGCTCTTCAAGACGGCGTATCGGGGTTTTTCCGGCGCAGCTTGACCCGAAGGAATTCAATGACAATAGGCAGCACCGACACCCCGATAATGCCGAAAACCACGACCTCGAAGTTGTTTTTGACAATCGGAATTTGTCCGAAAAAATATCCGGCGAGGGTTAGCGCAGATACCCAGAGTATGCCGCCGGAGAGGCAAAAACGGATAAACCGGAGGTACTCCATGTTGCCCACGCCCGCTACAAACGGCGCGAACGTGCGCACGATAGGGATGAACCGCGCGATGATCAGGGTGCGGCCGCCATATTTTTCATAAAAATCCTGCGTGCGGTCGATGTACTTCCGTTTGAGGAACCAGTAGTCTCGGGTAAAGACACGGTTGCCCAGGTAACGTCCGAAAAAATAGTTCGTATTGTCGCCCAGGATGGCGGCCAGGAACAACAACGGAATCAGCACCCAGATGCTCAGGATGCCGGTTTTGGCCGTGATGGCGCCGGCTGCGAACAAGAGCGAATCGCCGGGTAAAAAAGGCGTGACCACCAATCCGGTTTCGCAAAAAATGATAAGCGCCAGGATCAGATAAGTCATCACTTCATACTCCCGCATGATGTTTTCCAGGTGGACATCGAGGTGGCGAATGAAATCGAAAAATTGGTGCAGCAGGTCGAGCATGGTCGTGGAATGGTGGAAAAACGGCGCGAAGATAGGCTGCCGTTGATTCGCGTGGGTAGCCGCTTGCGCTGAGAATCTTATCTTAAGAGAAATCCCGGAAATGTTCTTCCGCACAAATTTTTTTCCCCCTGAGTTCCGAACTCGCCTGAGAATCGCCGCATATTTACCACCCGGCAAGCGCTACCTGGAATCATAATCTGTTTGGTTTATTCCGATTAATCTTGCCCGATTTTTCAAAAACACAACACCGCTCGTCCACCGTGCAACCGACCAACATTCAAGACCCGGAATATTTCCACAAAGTTGTGGACTGCCAATACGCCTGCCCTGCGCATACGCCGGTGCCGGAATACATCCGCCTGATCGCTGCGGGCCGTTATACCGAGGCCTACATGGTCAATTGGGAATCCAACGTGTTCCCGGGTATCCTTGGCCGTACCTGCGACCGCCCCTGCGAACCCGCCTGCCGCCGAGGCCGTGTGGAAGAAAAGCCCGTAGCCATCTGCCGCCTCAAACGGGTAGCCGCCGACAACAAGGGCGAAGTGGAGGAATTTATGCCGCAGGGCCCCTTTCCGTCCAACGGCAAACGCATCGCGCTCATCGGCGCCGGCCCGGCCTCCCTCACCGTCGCGCGCGACCTGGCGCCGCTGGGTTATGAAATCGACCTTTACGATGAACTGTCGAAAGGCGGCGGCATGATGCGCAGCCAGATTCCCTCGTTCCGGTTGCCCGATGAAGTGCTCGACCAGGAAGTCGGCTTTGTACTGCGTTTGGGCATTAAAACGCATTTTAACCAGTATGTCGGCAGTTTGCGGGAGATACTGGGATCGGGATATGATGCCGTTTTTGTCGGCACGGGCGCTCCCAAGGGCCGTGACCTGAACATTCCCGGACGGGCCGAAGCCGGAAAAAACGTCCATATCGGCATCGAATGGTTGGCCAGTGTGGCCTTCGAGCACACCTCAAAAGTGGGTCGGAGAGTGCTGGTACTGGGCGGCGGCAACACCGCGATGGACTGCTGCCGCACCGCCCGCCGGGTGGGTGGCGAGGACGTCAAAGTCGTGGTGCGCAGTCCGTTTGAAGAAATGAAAGCCAGCCCCTGGGAGATCGAAGACGCCCAGCGCGAAGGCATTCCGTTTTTCAACAACCATGTTCCGAAGGAATTTGTGATCGAAAACGGCAAATTGGTGGGCATGCGTTTTGAAAAAGTAGCCCCGGTGTATGATGCCGCGGGCAAGCGCCGCCTCGAACCCACGGGCGAACCGCTCGTGTTTTTCGAAGCCGACGATGTCCTGGTAGCCATCGGACAGGAAAACGCGTTCCCCTGGATCGAACGCGACCTGGGTCTGGAGTTTGATCAATGGGGCATGCCCGTGGTGGACCCTGAAACCTTCGTTTCCACCGTGCCCAACGTGTTTTTCGGCGGCGATGCGGCCCTAGGGCCCAAAAACGTGATCACGGCCGTGGCGCACGGTCACCAGGCTGCCGTTTCGATCGACCTGTTCTGCAATGGCCAGGACCTGAAAAACGACCGCCTGCCGCCCACCACGAACCTCATTGCCCAAAAAATGGGCATCCACGAGTGGAGTTACGACAGTTCCATTTCCGACGACAAACGCTTCGCCGTGCCGCATGCCGCCAACGAAGTGGCGCTGAAAAACCGCAAACTGGAAGTGGAACTCGGCTTTTCGCCCGAAACCGGCTTCGCCGAAGCGCAGCGTTGCCTCAATTGCGACGTGCAAACGGTATTTACCCGCTCGCTCTGCATCGAATGCGACGCCTGTGTCGATATCTGCCCGACTTCCTGCATCACCTTCACGGTGAACGGCGAGGAAGCCGACCTGCGCACCCGCCTCATGGCCCCCGCCCACGAACTTACGCAGGACCTCTACGTGTCGGACGAATTACCCACCGGGCGAGTGATGATCAAGGACGAAAACGTGTGCCTGCACTGCGGTTTATGCGCCGAACGTTGCCCGACGGCGGCCTGGGACATGAAAAAATACTTGTACCAGGTCACGAAAGCAGGACACCAGTGTTTTCATGAGTTGGTGTAAACGCAGGTTTCACCTAAAATCTATTTGAGATGTCTATCACGGGATTTCTTCGCTTCTCCGCTATGCTGCTCCTGATCAGCCTCAACATTGGCTGCGATCAGGTGTCCAAATCAATGGTTCGGGACAACATCGGGTACCACGAAAGTGTGCAATTGATTGAGAATCATGTGATGCTGACCAAAGTGGAAAACAGCGGCGCCTTTCTGAGCCTCGGCAACGATCTGACGCCGGCGGTGAAACGATGGGTCCTTTCGATCTTTCCGGCACTGATGCTGCTCGGCGCCTTGTTTACCCTCTTTTACTGGCGAAAGGGCAGTAAAATCACCCTTTTTGCCCTCTGTTGCGTAATTGGAGGGGGAATGGGCAATGTATTTGACCGGATCGCCTATGGTTCCGTGACCGACTTCCTGTTCATCCAGGCAGGTTTTTTCAAAACCGGCATTTTCAATTTTGCCGATGTGTCTATCACGGCCGGAACGCTGCTGCTATTGGCGGAGCATGGATACCAGGCGCTTAGAGGGGAGAAAAAGATTGACGAATAGGGCTTGTATTGGATGTAAAAAGGGCAGTTTGGTAACCTCAATGACCCTTTCCCATCCAATACAAGATCCCTATTCGTCAATCTTTCTTTTCCTGTCAACGGATTTTTACTGCTCCTTATCTTTTACGAGGTATTGCTCCGGGTGCACGAAGAAATTTCGCACAAGAGCGATCATTTCATTCTGCGTGAGGTAATCCGAAGGCAGAACGGCCGATAGTTGAGGTTTGTAGTGCTTGATGGCTTCGATCGCTTTTTTCAAGCCGATTTTTGCTTCGGCCGGACCAAAAATGACGATCTCTTCCGTTTCAGGATCGATATTCCCGATGATTTGCTGGAAATAGTGGTGCTCTGCGTGTTTATCGCGTTCCAGGTTCACGTCGTCGGGCGGTGAAAACTGAGGGCCCCAGGGCGATTTGGAACGAGAACCACCTTTAGTTGCCTGGTGATGGATTTCCGAGTGCAAATGATGCACCTTGGCTTGTGCATCGTCACCGAGGGAAATGACGTATGCATCGCGAAAGTCGAGCCAGATGCCTGTTTTGAGCTTGTTCATAATCAGTTCGTTTTGAGTTTTGGGCGGCAGAACGGTGCGCATTTCTCAATAAAAACCAGGAATGCGGGTGTCGTCCAAATCAGGGTGAAACAGAGGATTTAGCCTTCCATTTGATTCAAAAAATAGCGGATCAGATCGGTCGTGGTGACCATACCGACTACGTGCTCGCCTTCAACAACGGGCAGGGCGTGGAATTCACGGTGGGCCAGTATTTCGGCTGCATCGCGGATGCTTTGGGAGGCCTCGATCGTTTCCGGGTTCGATTTCATGACATGCTGGATACCCAGCATCTTGAAAATGGCTACATCGGCATCCGATTCCAGTTCGCCGAAATTGTCCGAAAAACTGAGACGCATAAGGTCCGTCAGGCTCAGGATGCCCACGAGATTGCCTTTTCTTAGCACGGGAAGATGCCGGATATGGTTTTGCTGCATCAAGATCTGGGCTTTTTCGAGCGACTCGCGGATATCGATGGTGACCACGTTTTTGGACATCAGGGAGATAATGGATTCGTTTTTCATGGATTCGTCAGTCTTTTTTTCGGTCAGTTTTGCGCTGTTTGTTGGTATCGGGTTTTGAGGGTTGCGTTTGTGGCCTGGAAGGCGCGGGTTGGCGCGCGGGTTCAGCCCGGTTTTTTTCATCCCATTTCTGGCGGTGGTAGTCTTCGGCTTTATCAAGCGGACGTTCCTTTTTGACGGGCGGCGCAGGTTCCTCTTTCGGACGAGGCTGTGGTTTTTGCTGAGGTTCCCGGCCTGCGGGCGGTTTCTGAGAGGGTTGCTTGTCAGGTTTTGCCGCAGGCTCCGGCTGCGCGGGC
>JBGAJY010000174.1:0-11683 GCA_044224705.1 Saprospiraceae bacterium | reverse complement strand
CGAGGTAGACAACAAAGCGCCGCCGCCGATACCCTGGACGAAACGCCAGAATACCAGCTCCCACAAGCCTGTGGAAGTGCCGCACAACCACGACGCCACCGTAAAGAGGATCATGGAGAAGACGTAGTAATTCTTCCGTCCGAAATATTCGGCCAAAAAACCGGTCATGGGAATGATGATCACGTTCGCAATCGCATACGAGGTGATGACCCAGGAAATATCCTCGATCGTGACGCCGAGACTGCCCGACATCTGCGACAGCGCGACGTTGACAATAGACGTGTCCACCAACTCCATGATCGCAGCCGACACGGTGGTGATCACGATGATAAAACGGGCAAAGCCTTTGACTGCCATACAGTTAAGTGCTGAAATGAAGTTTGGAAAATGGCCTTGGCCGGATTATTTCGTCGGTACGATCACCTCGGCGCTCATGCCGGCACGCAACGGAAACGCAGGGTCGGCGGGCTCGGTGAGCACGATTTTGACCGGAATGCGCTGCACCACTTTGACAAAGTTGCCGCTGGCGTTGTCCGGGGGCAGGAGGCTGAATTTGGCGCCCGTGGCCGGGGAGATGCTTTCAATTTTACCGGCGAATTTTTTACCCGGATAGGCGTCCACTTTCACCTGAACGGCCTGGCCGGGTTGCATGTCGGCCACCTGTGTTTCTTTAAAATTGGCGTTGATCCACAGGTTTTGGTCCTGAACGATGACGCATAGCGGCGCACCGGTGTTGGCCAGCTGGCCCAGCTGCGTGCTGCGTTTGGCGATAAAACCGCTCACCGGAGCAGTGATGACCGTGTAGGACAGGTTCAGCCTGGCATTGTCCAAATCCAGCTGGCGTTGCTCCACGACACTGCGGGCTACCTGTACGTTTTTCCCGGCTGCCGTCGCCTGGGCCTGGTAGCCCTGGGTCTGGCTTTGCCCGGCGTCCGATTGGCGGCGGCTCACGTCTACCTGGCGTTTGGCCGTTTCCAGCTGGGCTTTGGCGGCTTGAAGCACCGCTTCGGCATTGTCGCGGGCGGCCTTGGCGGCATCGTATTGTTGCTGGGTGACGGCGCGCTGACCCAGCAGTACTGAATACCGGTTGAAGTCCTGGGCGGTTTGCCAGGCGCGCGACTGGGCGGCATCCACGTTGGCCTGAGCCGTTTGGACCGAGCTGAGCGTGGTTTCAACGCCGGCTGTGGAAGCGCGGAAGTTGGCCTGGGCCGTGCCTACGTTGGCGCCGGCAGCGCCGGCATTGGCGGCAACGAGGCCGACGTTGGCTTCGGCATTGGCGAGTGCGGCTTCGGCCTGACGCACGCGGAGCACGTAATCACGGCTGTCGAGCACGAAGAGGGTATCGCCGGCATCGACCCACTGATTGTCCTGGACGAGCATTTTATCCACATAACCACTCACTTTTGGAGCAATCGTGACGATATCGGCTTCGAGGTAGGAGTTTTCGGTGTCTTCATGCGTGAGCATGTAACGAATTTTCTGAAAGGCGTATACGGCGCCGGCAAGCAGCACAGCGATGAGAACAAAGGGCAGGATCTTTTTCTTGGTGATCATCATGGCGACCAAATGTTGAAAGTGCAGAGGATTTTGCTTTTGAAGGATTGGGGGTCAAAGTTTTCCGGCGCTTCTCAGGAGTCTGAAATACGCGAGGCGGGCGTCGGCGCGGGCGCTGACCTGGTTCACCTGGGCTTGCAGCAGCAGGGCGTCGGCGTCGAGCAGATCTGCGAGGGAAGCGATTTGCTGGGTGTTGCGCAGTTGGGCGATACGCTGGTTTTCGAGGGCCTGGGTTACGGTTTTTTCGGCCAAAACCGTTTTCTGACGGGCTGTTTGCCAGGCATAATAATTATTGGCGATGTCGGTCCGGGCGGCGTCGGTGAGTTGACCGCGCAGCAGGTCGGCCTGCATCAGGTTGAGTTTGGATTCCTGCACGGTATGCCGCGCCGTGTAAAAATTGCTGAGGTTCCAGGACACCGAAACACCCGCATCCCAGGTGCTGAGAAAGCGGTCTTCTGGCGGAAAAAGGCGCTGGTTGGGGCGATTGGAGTACAAATTTGCCCCGACGCTGATCAGCGGGAAGTAGGCGCCCTGGCTGATGCGCACTTGTCTGCCGGCGGCCAAAGCGCGCTGACCGGCGGCCTGCACGTCGGCCCGGTTGCCGCTGTTGCCGAGGTAGGCTTCCAGTCCTTCGGCGCTTTCCGGTCCGGAAAAAATAGAGGTACTGTCAATTTGCAGGGGCTGGTCGGTCGGAATGCCCAGCAGGATAGCGAGGTTGTACTGCGCTGCGGCGATGGCGTTGGCGGTTTCCAGCCGGGCGGTTTCGAGCTGGGTCACGGCCAGTTCGCTGCGGAGCACGTCGTTGTCCAGGGCCATGCCCTGGTCGCGGAGATGGTAGGTGTCGGCCAGGCGTGTCTGCGCGGTTTGCAGGTTTTGCTCCACGACTTTCAGGGCGTGTTGCAGCTTGTACAGGTTGACGGCGGCGGCCATCAGGTTGAGCTGAACGTCCTTGCGATCGCGGTCCAGGTCGAAGCGTGCGGCTTGCTCGAGGAATGCGGTGGCGCGGATCGTATTGATGGCGCGCAGGCCGGTAAAAACCGGTTCCGAGATCGAGAGCCGGTTGGTGTACTGGTTGGGGATAATGGGGTTCAGCACCTGTTCTTCGCCGTTGGGCAGGGTAATCGCGAAAGGGTCCACGTTTTCGCTCAATCGGGTATAGGCGCTGTTGAACGATACGGTGGGAAAGGTGACGTCGTGCATTTGCGCTGTTTTGGACTGCGCAGCGGCGGCTTTGGCCGTGGAAATTTGCAATTGCTTGCTGTTGGCCAGCCCCAAATCCTTTTCATCAGGACTAACTAATAATCAAACGTTTGTTTAACAACAGGGCAAAAAAAATACCCGGTTCTCGGGCAGTATGTCAAAATCGGAAAAGGCTTTTGCTCAAACGGAAACGCCCGGCATCAGCAAATGCGCCTGCATGACGGATTTCACGTGGTTGATGATGCGGTTTTTGTTGTGTTCGGTGTACAGCTGATCCTCGGTTGCTGCTTTCAGCATCATGCACATCAGGCCGGTGTTGCTGATGGCGGTGGAAATTGTGGCAAAAATGGTCGTCATGGTCAGTTCCACGTCGACGGAGCGGAACATGCCTTTTTCCTGTCCTTCGAAGATGAAACCGCGGACCACTTCCATGTTGCGGGCCATGTGGTGCGTGATCAGTTTCACGTGTTCGGGACGTTGGCGAAGCGACATTTCACGCGTCACTACCCGGTGAAAATCACGGCCTTCAAAGAACTTTTCCACGTACAACTCGATGGTACGCGCTATTTTTTCCCAGGGACTCATGTCCGTTTTCGCGATATTTTCGAGTTGCGCACGGGTTTTGGGCAGCTTGTTTTCGAGCAGGGCTTCGAACAGTTTTTCCTTCGATCCGAAATAATAGCTGACCATGGCCACGTTCATGCCCGCTTCGGAAGCCAGCTGCCGGATTGACACTGCTTCGTAGCCGTTTTTGGCGAACAGCCTTTCGGCTACCGCCAGCAGTTGCAGGCGGCGGTCCTGCTTTTCAAGGATCGGTATGGACATTTCTGGTCAGGAATTGTGGCGCAAAGTTATGGGCAGTAAGAGAAATAAATCAAACGTTTGTTTAACTTTTTTTGTAAAAATCCTGTCAGCACGATTCAGTGGAACAAAAAACCCGGCTTGGAAGTCTCCAAGCCAGGTTCTTCGTCAGGTTTTTTCACCGCAAAGGTTTCGCAATTTCCTTGCGTCTTAGCGCCTTTGCGTTGAACCTTAATCCGCTTTGATCAATTTCAATGCCTGCTGGCGACCATTGTCAAACAGTACCGTGACATAGTAAAGCCCGGCGGGGAGTTCGGCCACTGACATTTCACCGGCGGCTTCGTCGCTGTTGAATTGTACCGTCAGTTTGCCTTGCAGGTCGTACAAGCCAACTTTGATCACCGACGGGTCGGCATTGTCCAAGCGGAAAGCGGTCCGTGCCGGATTGGGAACGATGCGCAGGGCTGCGAGGCTGTTATCGACGGAGCTGGTTCCCACGGCATTTTCAACCACGATCGGAGGAAGCGTGACCGTGCAACCGCTCGCCGTGGTCATGGTCAGGACGTAGGTGCCTTCGCTCAGGTTGCTGAGGTTTTGCTCGTTGGAGAAAAACGCCCCGTCTTTGGTCCAGGAGAACCCGATTGGGCTGCCGCTTTGCACGGCGACGGTGATGCTGCCATTGCCCAGGCTGTTGGTTTCCGGTGAAACCTGCGTGCTGACTACAGGATCGGCCTGTACAACCACATCAAAGGCGCAGGTGGAAGTATTTCCCGATGCATCCTTGGCGGAATAAATCACCGTTGTAGTGCCAACCTCAAAGACGGAGCCGCTGACAAACCCAAACTCCAGTTCGGCTTGTTCGCCGTTCAGGTTGCAATTATCGCTTACCGTTGGTTGCGGATACGACACTGGTTCGTTTTCGCACCCGGCGATCGGTCCAAACGGGCAATTGAGAGTAGGCGGAATATTGTCCGTAGCAACAATGGTGGCCGTTTGTGTGGAAGAACAGCCGTTCATGTCGGTTACTGTGGCGGAATACGTTCCCGCCGACAGATTTTGTCCGCCCTGGCCCGAAGACCACTGGGTTTGATACGGCGCCGTACCGCCTGTGACGGACAGTTCAATGGCGCCGTTTAGATCCTCGGCACATACGACGTTGGTGACGTTCACTACGGCGGTGACCAGGGCATCCGGTTCGGTAATGGTGGCCGAGCCTACCACGAGACAATTGTTGGCATCCGTCACCAGGACAGAATAGGTCCCGGCGGCCAACTGTTCAGCTGTGGCAGTAGTAGCGCCGCTGGACCACAAATACGTGAAAGGCAGTGTGCCGCCGCTGAGTGTTACTGTGGCCTGGCCATTGCTTTGGCCGTTGCAGAGCACATTGGCTGTGGAGAAATTGGCAGAAAGAGCGCAATTGAAGGAATTGACCGTCACGGTTTGCGCTGCCGTACAATTGTTGCCATCAGTCACGACGACGGCGTAAATGCCCGGCGCCAGGTTGCTGATGCTCGATGTGGTGGCGCTGTTGCTCCACAAATAGCTGTAAGGAGTGGTGCCGCCGGTGGGTTGCGCGGAAGCTGTGCCGTCGTTGGCGCCTGCCGCTGTTTCTCCGGTTGCAATCGCATTGGGCAGCAAGGCCGTGGGTTCGCTGATGCTGAGGGAAAGCAGCGCCGGGCAGTTGTTGGCATCGGTGATTTGCACGGTGTAATTGCCCGGAGCCAGCCCGCTGACCGATTGGGTCGTCGCGCCATTGGACCAGAGGTACACTACCGGCATGACGGCTCCGCTGAGATTTACCGTTGCAGTTCCGTTATTGGCGCCATTGCAAAGTACATTTTGCGTCGAGACGGTGGCGGAAAGCGCACAATTGAAGCTATTGACGGTGACCGTCTGTACCGAGGTACAATTGTTTTGGTCCGTGACGGAGACGGTATAGTTGCCTGGCGCCAGATTGCTGATAGTGGCGCTGGTGGCGTTCGTGCTCCATAAATAGCTGTACGGTGCGGTGCCGCCGCTCGGGCTGGCGGTGGCGGTCCCATCGTTGGCACCTGCGGCGGTTTCTGCTGTCGCGGAGGCATTGGCAGCCAGGGTTGCGGGTTGACTGATCGTGACGGAGCTCACCGCCGTGCAGCTTTCGCCGTCGGTGGCGGTCATCGAGTACGTTCCGGCGGGCAGATTGCTGATAGACGCCGTGCTTGCACCGGTAGACCAGAGATAGGTATAGACGCCGTTTCCGCCGGAAGCGGTAGCCGTGGCAGAACCGTCGGCGCCGCCATTGCAACTCACATTCGCGACGACATTCGTTGTAGCGGAAACCGGCGGGTTTTGTGTGACGGTCACGCTGGCTGTGGATTCACACCCGTTAGCCGAGTTGGTTACCTTTAAAACATAAGTGCCAGTGGCATTGACCACAGGGGTGAGCGTGTTTTCGCCGGAAACGATGTTTCCATTGGAGGTCGTCCAGACATAGCTGTAACCGGCTCCCTGGGAAGAGGCTGTTCCGTTCAGCTGAACGGTAGACGAGGCGCAGGTGATCCCCACAGGGGTTACCGCGCTGGCGGTTGGCGGGGTGGTATTTTGCACCACGGTAGCCGTAGCGGTTGAGGTGCAGCCATTTATCCCGGAAGTTACTTTGAGGATGTAATCGCCGGGGGCCTGCACCGTCGGGTTTTGGGCCGAGCTGGTAAAACCGTTCGGACCGGTCCAGGAATACGACGGATTTTGGGCCGGCGTACTACCGTTCAGCTGAACGCTCGAAACCGTGCAGGTGATTTGACCGGCGGCCGACGCCGTGGCGCCGGGAGGAGTGGTATTTTGCACTACAGTGGCCGTAGCCGTTGAAGTACAGCCATTTACCCCGGAAGTCACTTTGAGGATATAATCACCAGGGTTTTGCACCGTCGGATTTTGGGCGGAGCTGGTAAAACCGTTCGGTCCGGTCCAGGAGTACGTCGGATTCCCTGCGGGCGTGCTGCCGTTGAGTTGGACGCTTAATGTGGTGCAGGTGAGTTGTCCGGTGGCCGAAGCGGTGGCTCCCGGCGGTGTGGTATTTTGAGGAACGAAAGCAGTATCCGAGGCCACGCACCCGTTGGCGCCGGTCGAACTCAGCGTATAAACGCCGGATACGGTTACGGATGGATTCTGCTGAGTGCTGCTGAATCCGTTGGGACCCGTCCAGGAGTAGTTGGTGCCGTTGCTGGCCCCCGCAATCGTGACGCTCTGATTCGAACAAGTGAGCACGCCCCCGGCGGTGACATTCACCGTTGGGGGAGTAGTATTCAGGGTAACTGTTGTGGAGGTGGTCGTACTGCAACCGTTGGGTGTATTGGTCACCACCACCTGGTAAGTACCTGACGCGCCCACCACTGGATTTTGCTGGGTAGAGGTAAATCCGTTCGGGCCTGTCCAGGCAAATGTGGCCGGATTGGCATTCGTTGTAAGGGTGAGTTGCACGCTGGTTTGTGTGCAGGTGATCTCCCCACCGGTGGCTGTTGCCGAAGGGGGCGAGATGTTGCTGGTCACCACCGCTATGTCGGTCGCCGTGCAACCATTGGTGCTGTTCGTGACTTTAAGTTGGTACGTTCCCGGCGCATTGACGGTGGGGGTGAGGGTGGTCGCTCCCGAGACGATATTTCCATCCGCAGTCGTCCACAAATAGGAAAAACTGCCGCCGGAAGATGATCCGGTTCCGTTCAGGGTGGTGTTGGGTTGAACGCAGCTGATGCTGGCATCGGGGCCGGCGACGGCAGTTGGGGTAGTGGTGTTGCTGCTGATATTGAAGGCTACCACTTTGGTACAACCGTTTTGGTCGGTGACGGATACGGAATAGCTGCCGCCGGAAGAATATTCGGCCTGGGTTCCGTTTTGTCCGTTCGACCAGTTCACATCATAACTTGGAGTACCGCCGCCCACCGTAGCAGTAACGGTAGCGGTCGGTTGAGCGCAGGTAATCGTATTGGAAACAGCCGTCGTTAAGGTCAGTGCTGTGGGTTGCGTGACGGTAGCCGAAGCGGTGGCCGTACCGCTGCCGCTGGATCCGGTCACCGTGACCTGGTAGGTTCCTGCTGCAAGGTTGATCGCCGTTTGCGTGGTTTGATTGTTGGACCAGTGGTAGGTGTAGGGCGGCACTCCGCCGTCGGGCTCCACGGTGGCCGAGCCGTTACTTCCGCCAAAACACGATACGTTCGTGACGTTACTGATGGTAGCCGTAACCGGTGGCGGGCCACTGAATGGATACGTAAAACTAACTTCAAGTGGAAAATCGCCCGTGTCGTTATTGTTTCCGTTGGTGAAATTGCCGACCGCATACACTTTTACAGTGTTTCCGGCCACGGTCGCCGGCGAGGTCCAGTTAAAATTCCAGGTCACCGGGTTTCCACCAAAAACTTTTCCTCCCCGGTGATCCAGGTATTCCCGGCCACCGGCGAATTCGGTACCGCTTTGAGCATTGGCATTGGCCAAGTTGCCGCAATTAGCGTCGTTGTTATCCACATAAACCAGCTGAAATCCACCCCGCGTAGGGCTCCCGGCAGTCGGGGTCATCGTAATGGTCAACGGATAAACGGTATTGGGCTGAACCGTTCCGGGCATCCCACCGATCTCGACGGTTCCGTTGAAACCATTCGGGTTGTTGCCGCCATGACAATCGCTGCAATGTTGGTCGAAGGGAGCGCCCGTTTTGCCATTGGGCGGATTGGAATTGTTGGCCAACCAGACCAACACGGCAAGCATCAGGCCGGTCAGCCGGAAAAGGCGGGTGTTGTAGATTCTTTTCATGCTTTTTTAGTTTGTTTTCAATCAGATTAAATAACAAGAGCCTAAATGTAGATACAGTCAATGAGTATTGCCGGAATGCGGCGGAATGGCATTTGCTCATTTCTGACGGAACAAGGAAAAAAGCCGGCTGAATCGGGCTAAAGCCTGCTTGTCGGCGAATAATGACGCCTTTCAGGGAATGTTCGCTCCATTCTAATCTCCTATCTTTGCGCCGCGAATTTTCTCTGAACAAAAGCGCATTTTTTTCATTTTCCTACCGAAGACACTCCTCCATTTCCATGCTCAATAAACATATCCGAAAAGTTGCCGTCCTGGGTTCCGGTCTGATGGGTACTGGCATCGCCGCACACCTCGCCGGTTGCGGGCTCGAAGTTTTGCTGCTCGACATTTTACCCCAAACGGAAGGTAATCGCAACCAGGTTGCGCAAGCCGCCTTGCAAAATGCCCTGAAAGCCAAACCCGCGCCGTTTTACGACAACAAATTCGCCGAACGTATCACCGTTGGTAATTTTGAGGACGATTTTCCCAAAATCAAAGACTGCGACTGGATCCTCGAAGTGGTCGTCGAACGGCTCGACATCAAAAAGCAGATTTTTGAAAAAGTAGAGCAATTCCGCGCGCCGGGCTCGCTGGTGACTTCCAATACTTCGGGCATCCCCATCCACCTGATGGCCGAAGGGCGTTCGGAGGATTTCCGGAAAAACTTCTGCGGCACGCACTTTTTCAATCCCGCCCGCTACATGCGCCTGCTGGAAATCATCCCGACGCCGGATACGAACCCGGACGTAACGGCATTTTTCCTGCATTTCGGCGATATTTTCCTCGGGAAACAAACCGTGCTCTGCAAAGACACCCCGGCATTCATCGCCAACCGCGTGGGCGTGTACGCCATGGCCAAAATTTTCCAGCTCACCCACGAGCTGGGGCTCGACATCGGCACCGTGGATACGCTCACCGGCCCCGCCATCGGACGCCCTAAAACCGGCACCTTCCGCCTGGCCGACCTCGTGGGCATGGACACCGCCGTGCACGTGATCAACGGCATCCGCGAGAATTGTCCGGCCGATGAACAGGCCGGCGCGTTCGTCATTCCCCGCTACATCGACTTTCTGATCGAAAACAAATTTTTCGGCAACAAATCCGGTCAGGGTTTTTACAAAAAAACAGCGGAAAAGGATGCCAAAGGACGGCCGGTTGTACTTGCTTTGAACCTCGAAACCCTTGAATATCAAGCATCTGCGAAAGAAAAACTACCCATTCTCGACACCTTCAAACAGATCGAGGAACTGCCGCGCCGCATGAAAGCCCTTTTCAAAGGCACGGATAAAGGCGCCGAATTGCTGCAACGCTCCTTTCTTGGACTGTTTGCCTACGTGAGTAACCGCGTACCGGAGATCAGCGATACACTTTTTGCCATAGACGATGCTTTGCGCGCCGGTTTTGCCTGGGAAAAAGGGCCTTTCGAATACTGGGACCTCGTCGGGGTAGCTGAGGGAGTAGCCGCCGCCGAAGCACGCGGCGAAAAAATCGCGCCCTGGGTAAAAGACTTGCTGGCAGCCGGCCACGCAAGTTTTTACAAATCGGAAAACGGCCGGCGACTGTGTTACAACCCGGCCACGAAAACCTATGAGGCCTTGCCTGGCGGCGATTCTATCATCCTCCTCGACAACTACCGCGACCGCAAGCCGGTGTACCAAAACGCCGAATGCACGTTGCACGACATCGGCGACGGCGTACTGTGCCTGGAATTCCATTCCAAAATGAACGCCATCGGCGAGGGCATCCTGCGCGGCCTGAACGATTCGGTGCAAATCGCGGAAGAACAGGGCTGGAAAGGCCTTGTGATCGGCAACAACGCCCAAAACTTCACCGTCGGCGCCAACCTGATGATGATCGCCATGATGGCTTATCAGCAGGAATGGGACGAATTGAACATGGCAGTCAACCTCTTCCAGCAGACCTCCATGCGGCTGCGCTATTCGGCTATTCCGGTCGTGATGGCGACCCAGGGCTACGTTTTTGGCGGCGGATGCGAGTTTTCCATGCACGCCGATGCCGTGATGGCCGCTGCCGAGAGCTACATCGGCCTGGTGGAAGTAGGGGTGGGGTTGATCCCCGGTGGTGCGGGCACCAAAGAATTTGCCGTACGCATCTCAGACATTATCACCCGCGAAGGCGACGTGCAGATCCCTACCCTGATCGATAAATTCAAAACCATCGCAACTGCGCAAGTGGCTACTTCGGCCTACGAAGCCTTCAATTACGGCTATTTGCTGCCGCAAAAAGACCAGGTGGTGCACAACACCTCGCGCAACATCGCCGAAGCGAAAGCAAAAGTGCTGTCCCTGGCCGACAAGTACGTCAAACCCATTCCGCGCAAAGACGTTTGGGTGCTGGGCCGCACGGGCCTGGGCGCCCTGTACGTGGCCGCGCACTCGCTCAAACTCGGGAATTACGCCTCCGAACACGACATCAAAATCGCGCACAAGATCGCCTGGGTGCTTTGCGGGGGCGATTTGACCAGCCCGCAGAACGTTTCCGAGCAGTATCTGCTGGATTTGGAGCGGGAAGCGTTCCTTTCACTGTGCGGCGAGCAGAAGACTCTGGAACGGGTGCAGTTTATGCTGGAGAACGGGAAGCCGTTGCGGAATTGAGTCGTTTTGCTTAATTTTGTTTAAAATTTATTTAAAATGAAGCAAGTTGTTTTAAATATTGACGAGGCGCGCTACGCATTGTTTATGCAGTTTTTAAAAACTTTGGACTACGTTCAAGTCGTACAAAAGCCCAAATTCAAAAAAAATGGCTCAAAAGGGCAAAAGGAAAAGCACGTTTTGGCTGATGTCATTGGAATCATGGATAATGAATCTGGTGAAGAACTAGAAAAGATTGTTACACGTGAATTCCAACAAATTGAAGGGGAATGGTAGCTGCTTTTGATACCAGCATTATTGTAGACCTGTTGCGAAAACAACGTGAAGCGCCTGCAAAAATCTTAGCATACTCGGAAATTTGTGTTCCAAGTACAGTCGCCGGCGAACTACTCTTTGGTGCAATAAATTCTGCCAAACCAGATGAGAGTCGGCAAGATGTCATTTTCTTTTTGACAAGATGTAAGATTCTGGATCAAACCATTACAGTTGCAGAATCTTACGCTGAAATTCGTAAACATCTCCAAACAAAAGGTCAGCCCATCCCAGAAAACGACATTTGGATCGCTGCCGCCTCCCATGCTTACGGTTTGCGCCTGGTTACCCGTGATCAGCACTTTTCCAAAATTGAGTTTCTTGATGTGGAATTTTGGAAATAAGGAAGAGCGCTGTAAATAAATTTTTCATTTTAAAATAACTCC
>JBGAJY010000173.1:0-11719 GCA_044224705.1 Saprospiraceae bacterium | reverse complement strand
TGGGCTATGAATGGGTGGTGAGAAAACCCGTCACCCATCAGGAAATTGCCAACCTCACCGCCACCAGCCGCCAAACCGTCACGACCACCCTCAACGATCTCCGCTACAAAAAACTGCTGACGTTTAACCGCTCCCGTCTGCTCATCCGGGATCTGGACAAACTGGCGGAAGAAATAAAATAACGCAATAGCCATTCTATAACGTAGAAAGATTGTTCAATTTTGAAATAACTTCACGATTGGCTTAAAAATCAAAGTCCAATGGTCCGAAGTTCAAACTCCATACCTTCGCGCCATGTCGCGCTCAAACAAATATGTCTGTATCCACGGCCATTTTTACCAACCTCCCCGTGAAAATGCCTGGCTGGAAACGGTAGAACAACAAGAGTCTGCTCACCCGTTTCACGATTGGAACACCCGGATCAATCACGAATGCTACGCGCCGAACGCAGCAGCCCGTATTCTGGACAGTGATGGCTGGATCGTCAAAATCCGCAACAACTACAACCGCATTTCCTGGAATTTCGGCCCTACCCTGCTCTCCTGGCTCGAACAAGCCGACCCCGAAGTGTACCAGCTCCTGCAAAAAGCCGACCGACGCAGCGCCGAGCTCTTCGGCGGCCACGGCAGCGCTTTGGCCCAGGCCCACAGCCACCTGATCATGCCGCTGGCCAATTACCGCGACAAGATCACCCAGGTCATGTGGGGCGTGCGCGACTTCGAATACCGCTTCGGACGTTATCCCGAAGGCCTCTGGCTGCCCGAAATGGCCGCCGATACCGAAACCCTCGAAGTGCTGGCCGCACAAGGCATCGCATACACCCTCCTCGCGCCGCGGCAGGCCAAGGCTATCCGTAAAGTAGGTGATACCGCCTGGAAAGAGGTCAATACCGATACCCTGGACACCCGCCGGCCTTACTGGTGCCTGCTGCCCAGCGGACGGCGTATCGCGCTGTTTTTTTACAACGGAGGCATCGCGCAGGACGTCGCCTTCGGCGGGCTGCTCGACAACGGGCGGGCTTACGCCGAACGACTTGCGAGCACTTTCGACAACAACGACGAGCCACAACTGGTGCACGTGGCCACCGACGGCGAAAGTTACGGCCACCACCACCGCTACGGCGAAATGGCGCTGGCCGCCTGCCTCAACCACATCGAAGACAACCAGCTGGCCACGCTGACCAACTACGGCCAGTACCTCGAACTGTTCCCGCCCCAGTACGAAGTTCAAATTCACGAAAACTCTTCGTGGAGCTGCGTGCACGGCGTGGAACGCTGGCGCGCCGACTGCGGCTGCAACTCGGGCATGCACCCCGGCTGGCACCAGCGCTGGCGCGCGCCCCTGCGCGAAACGCTCAACTGGCTGCGCGACCGCCTCATCCCCCTCTACGAACAGGAAGGCGCGCGCCTCCTGCGCGACCCCTGGGCCGCCCGCAACGACTACATCGAAGTGATGCTGCGCCGCGACGAACTGTCCATCGCCGCCTTTTTGAAAAAACACGCCCGGCGCCCTCTCAGCCCGCTCGAAGAGGTGGCGGTGCTGCGCCTGATGCAGATCCAGCGTTATTCGGTGCTCATGTTCACCAGCTGTGGCTGGTTTTTTGACGAAATTTCGGGCATCGAAACCAACCAGATCCTGCAGTACGCCCTGCGCGCCATGGACTACGCACAGGACCTGGCAGGGCTCGAACTGCACAGCGAATTCGTGCGCCGGCTCTCGGCCGCACCGAGCAACAGCTACTCCAACGGCGCGGTCAGTTACCTGAAAAACGTGGTGCCCACCCGCGTCGACCTGGCCCGCGTGGCCATGCACTTTGCCGTGGCTTCGGTGTTTGAAGAGCGCCCGGAAGACCTGGATTTGTTCAATTACACGGCCAAACCCGAGTTTCTCGACGTGATCGAAGCCGGCTCCCAGCGACTGGCCGCCGGCCGGCTCATCATCCGCTCCGACCTGACGCATTTTGAAAAAACATTCAGTTTCACCGCCCTTTACCTCGGCCAGCAGCACTTGATCGGCAACATCAGCGACACGATGAATGCCACGACCTTTGATGAAATGTACGCCAAAACGTCGCAGGCATTCCAGGCCGCCAACCTGGGCGAGGTCATGGGCATTCTCCAGCAATATTTCGGTCCGGAAAAATTCTCGCTGAGCAGCCTGTTCTCCGATGAAAAAATCAAGATCATCCGCGACATCAGCAACCAGAGCCTCGAAGTGGCGGAACTGAGTTTCCGCAACGTGTACAACGACAACTACCAGCTGATGACCGGCCTCCAGGAAGCGGGGCTGGCCATCCCCGACGCCTGGCGCAACGTGGCCGCCTACGTGCTGAGCACCGACCTGCTGCGCTTTTTTGCAAGAAAAAACGCCAACGGCCTCGCCGACCTCCGTCGCGTAGCCAGCGACCTGAAACGCTGGAACGTCAAATTGTCCGATCCGGAAGCCGCCCGGCACGCCGCCAGCGAACGCATCCACGACGAACTGGAGCAAATCTGGCGCAACGACCTGCCCCTCGGCCGCGTCCAATGGCTGGGCGAAATGATCGGCCTGGTGCTGGATATGGGCCTGAAACCGCGCATGAGCCGTAGCCAGAACATCTTTTTCCTCATCACCAAAGGCTACCGGAAAAACGAGTGGGAGTTCACCAACGACGCCTGGAAAAAGGCTTATGAGCGGCTGGCGGAATTGCTGAAGGTAAGGTTGAAGTGGGAGGGGAAGAAGTGATGGGAGGGCCGTTTAAAGTCACTCAAACCTGGGTCATGCTTTTGCTTAATCGGCTCCTTCGCTTCGCTCAGGATGACAAGATTACATTTATGAAGGCGCCTTCAATCAGATGTTTCGCTTCGCTCAACATTCTAACGCCGGAACCGTAGCGTTTACTGGTCGCCATGTTGATCGTAGCCAAATATCTGATTGTTCATGTCAAATCTATGCCTGTCATTCTGAGCGAAGCGAAGAATCTGAACAAGCAAAAATGCGCCATGACTCCTGTTTGCGTGACCTGATTCCGGGTGGGCGGGAGACGGGTTATTCCTCAACTTTCAAGTGAAAACGCCCATTCGTCAAACTCACGGCCTCCGGCAAGCCGAATGCGGCGGGCGTGCCTAAGGACTTCTTCAAATACCCCTGGAACCGCCCTTCCACCACGTCTTCGATGGAATCGTAACGGATGACTTCTACGAAATTGTCGTTGTAATAGGTGGAGTCTGCTGAGACCATACCAAGAAGCTGGTCGCCATCCACTGACCAACTTATCCTCGCTTTTGGGGATAAATAATCCCCCCAATTCACAGTTTTTGCAATTTTGAATTTACCAGCCCTACTTGGAACATCTGCAATTCCAATAAATTCTTTTATCCCATTAGGTAGCGTATTTTTCGAGGAAAACGAAAATGATAAATGTTCAGGAGAGTGGCTGTAGTACCCCGAAAAATCAGCCGCCCAATGTTGGCCATCTCGGTCCATGTCTACTTTACCTAATTCGATTATCGGCTC
This sequence comes from Saprospiraceae bacterium, assembly GCA_044224705.1. Lineage (GTDB taxonomy): Bacteria > Bacteroidota > Bacteroidia > Chitinophagales > Saprospiraceae > M3007. Next base: position 8,224 of record JBGAJY010000173.1, on the reverse strand, counting down.
AGCTGGTTCGGGCTCGACGGGCTCGATAGATTTTTGGCAAGCGGTGATTGCAAATGCTAAAACCATCCATACGTGTGTTATTCTCATAGCGTTAAGATTTGGGTAGTCCCATCACCACACCAAGGATTGATCGTGAGCGCTTGTTGCCCTGCCCCAGCCGCTGAACGCCCCCGTCGCAGTTTTTACCCGAAAAAATTGCCTTTCCCCCAAAAATACCCGCAACTTTGCACGACAATATGCGAGCCTTTCCGACACCCGTCCGGAAAGGCTTTTTTATCCTGACCTTATCATTTTTTGTTTTTATGGAAAATAATCTGGAAAAAGACGAACCCGACCACACGGCAAACGAACACGGCGCAACGCCCCATGTGCCCCGAAAAATGAAACGCTGGAGCAAACTGCGCGGCGAAAACGCCTGGACCATGTTCAAGGTCATGGCCGAATTCGTCGACGGCTTCGAAGTGCTCAACAACGTGGGGCCCTGCATCTCCATCTTCGGCTCGGCCCGCACCAAACCCGGCACCTACTACTACGACCTCGCCACGCGCATCGCCGCGCGCCTCACCGAAGAAGGCTACGGCGTCATCACCGGCGGCGGACCCGGCATCATGGAAGCCGGCAACAAGGGCGCCTGGATGAAAAGCGGCACCTCCGTGGGCCTCAACATCGACCTGCCCTTCGAGCAGAACCACAACCCTTTCATCGCCCCGGCGCTCAACCTGAAACACCGGTATTTCTTCGTGCGCAAGGTGATGTTCGTCAAATACGCCCAGGGCTTCGTGGTCATGCCCGGCGGCTTCGGCACCCTCGACGAGCTGTTCGAAGTGCTCACCCTCGTGCAAACCAAACGCATCAGCCCCGTGCCCATCGTCCTGGTCGGCAAGGAATTCTGGGAGGGCCTGCGCCAATGGGTCGTCGAGGTCATGCTCAAACGCCACCACAACATCAACGCCGACGACCTGAACCTCTTCCACATCACCGACGACCCGGATGAGGTGACGCGAATCGTGAATGAATTCTATGCGACGGACAAAGAAGGGCTGTCGCCGAATTTTGAGCTGTAAGAACCGGTTGATCGTTAATTTGATTGACGATTGACGATTACAGGAGTGTTGATTTTTGATGTCAAAAGGGTAGCTGAAGTATATCAGGTTACCCTTTTGACATCAAAAATCAACACTCCTGTAATCGTCAATCGTCAATCAAATTAACCGTATTTTCGACCGTCCTTTCCAGCCCAGATTTTAATCCGCCGGAACCCTTTCCCTACCACCTTTACCGATTGTACTGCCGTTTTTACGCAGAGGCCAACCTGCCGCTGCGCGTATTTTTATGGTTAAAACCTCCCCTGTTGTTCATCAAATCAAAACTCCGCCCATGCAACGTTCGGCTACTCCCTTTGCCTTCCGCGCTGTCCTGATCCTGCTGCTGTGCACGTTTTTGCAGCGCGCGAACGCCCAGGACGTCATCCTTCAAGGCTTTTACTGGAACACCCACCCCGGCGACGTGACCAATACGACCACCGGCGGCATCTGGTGGGACACCCTGACCCTCGTGGCGCCGCAACTGAAAGCCGCCGGCTTCGACGCCGTGTGGACGCCCCCGCCGACCAAAAGCTTTGCCGGTATCTGGGACATGGGCTACGGCATGTACGACTACTTCGACCTGGGCGATTACAACAGCAAAGGCACCATCCGCACGCGCCACGGCAACCGCGCCGAACTCGACGCCATGATCGCCGCCATGCACGCCAACGACGTGAAAGTGATGGCCGACGTCGTGCTCAACCACCGCGGCGGCGCCGACGCGCAGTCGGCCTACGAGGTCAACGGTTTCGGCTCGGGCTACAACGTCTTCAACCCGCCCAGCAACCGCATCCCCGGCGACGCGGCCGACGTGCACCCCACCAACCAGCACCCCGACCTGAACCCCGACTACCACAACCGCATTTTTTTTGAAGACATCTGCCACCTGAACGAAAACGACGCTTTCCCGCCCACCAACCCCGACGGCACGGCCGGCAGCTGGTTCTTCGGCGCCCCTACCCTTTGCGGCTCCTACGGCGACTCCCTGATCATGTGGGGCCGCTGGCTCGTGAACGACGTAGGCTTCGACGAACTCCGCCTCGATGCGGTGAAACACATCGACCCCTGGTTTGTCAAAAAATTCCTGATCGAGTCCAAAAACGGCCCGCAACCCTTCGCCATCGGCGAATCTTTTGAATACACACCCTCCAACCTCGTCAATTACTGGAGCCAGGTGGAAGCTCCCGCCAACAGCGGCGGCGTCAAAAACGCCAAAATCTCCCTCTTCGACTTTCCCCTGCGCAGCGCCCTGAAATCGGTGCTGAACACCACCAACGGCTCCACCGACCTCTACAACACCCTCGGCAACGCCGGCCTCGTGTGGGGCACGGCCATGGGCGGCTTCGACGTGGTCACCTGGCTCGAAAGCCACGACACCGACCGCACCGGCTACATTCAGGACAACACCGGCTGCGCCATTCCCTACGGCAATACCTGCCTGAAATTCAATACCGAACCCGACCACGACCCCATCGTTTCGGACAAGGAAGACATGGGCTACCCCTTCATCCTCGCAGCCGAAGGACGGCCCGTAGTGTTCTGGAAAGACTGGTACTGGTATGGCCTTTCCAAAGACATCCAATGGGAAATGGCGCTGCGCGAAGCCACCGCCACCGGTGGCTCGGACCATATCCAGAACATGGCCGGCTTCTGGCCAACCAGCGCTCCCTACGACGCCGACAACAATGGCGGCAACATGTTCGCCATGCGCCGCAACGGCCAAACGGGCGGCGTGAGCGACGGCATGGTACTGGGTTTGAACGACCATCCGACCAAATCGGGCGCGGTATACGTCAACACGCCTTTCACCAATAAATACCTGAAAGACTATTCCGACGGCTACCTGTTCGTGACCAGCCAGGCTTTCGGCGACAGCCGGGCGTTGATCAAAGCCCAACCCCGCGACTACTCCTGGTGGTCGGTCACCGGGCTTTACCCGAAATCGGCAGGCACGCCCGCCAGTCATTTTTCGATGACCGCCACGCCGGGCGGCTGCCCGCATTTTATCGCCCTGCGCGCGGCTGATGCGGCCAATCTGATCGTCAACGGCTCGCCTATCGCCGTCGGCGACGAGGTGGCCGTGAAAAATGCCGCCGGCCAGGTGACCGGCATCGGCCGCATCGGCCAGACGTTCCGCTGGGACGGCGTCCACGACATGATGATCGAAGTACTGGGCGCGCCTTCCACCGGCGGCATGGCCAATGGTGAGGCCTTCCGCATCTTCGTCTACGACCAGAGTGCGGGCATGGAAGTGGAAATCGCCGCGGTGCAGTACGCCGCCAGCGGCGTCAATTTCACTTTTGCCCCCGAGCGCGGCAACTCGCCCAACCGCAACGGCAACTATTCCAGTTTTTCGGTCACGACCACGGCGCAAGGCATTTTTGCCTGCGAAGGCATTTCCCGTGTCCTCTCGTTCAATACGCAATTGGCTGTTAATCAAAACTTTTGCGCAGGCGACCAGGCCGACCAAAGCGCCTACAACGACGGCTGGCAAAGCACCGACAACGGCGGCAACGGCTTCGGCGCCTGGACGCTGAGCACCAGCGGCTCGGGCGGCTTTTTCGTCGGCAATTCCAACAGCAACGGCAACGGCGCGGGCGCCATCGGCATCAACACGGGCGGCAAGGCCTGGGCCATGTACGCCAACTCCGGCGGGCAGGCCAATGCCGTGCGCCCCTTCACGGCCGATTTGCCCGCAGGCGCCGTTTTGAATGTAAAAATGGACAACGGCTACATCGACAACGGCGCATCGGTGGGCTTCGGCCTGCAAAACAGCAGCGGCAACAACCTGCTCGAATTTTACTTCACCGGCGGCGCGAGTTTTTACACCTACGACGACGCCTCGGGCGCCCACGCCACTTCGGTGGGCTTTACGGATGAAGGCCTGAGCCTGAAAATTACCCTGCCCACGGCCACGACTTACCAGCTCGTGGTGACGCCGCCCAGCGGCTCGTCCTCCACTTATTCCGGTACTTTGAAAAATCCGGCCGGCGGCCAAAGCGCCAACCGTGTCCGGCTGTTCAACGCCAACGCCGGCAACGGCTCTGCCAAAGATGCCTTTTTCAACAGCCTGAGCGTGTGTTATCCGCCGACCTTGGTGATCAATGAGGTGGATTACGACCAGCCGGGCGCCGACAACCTCGAATTTGTCGAACTGAAAAACGTGAGCGCAGGGGCCGTGAACCTCGACAATTACACCCTCGAATTCGTGGACGGCGCCGACGGTTTGCCCTATGCCACGGCGGATTTGCCCAACGTCAGCCTCGCAGCTGGCGATTATTACGTGCTCTGCAAAACGGGCTCTTCCGTCCCCAACTGCGATTTCAATTTCAGCAACGCCATCCAGGACGGCGCTCCCGACGCCCTTCGCCTGCGGCTTGGAACCAGCCTGAACATAGATGCGCTGAGCTACGAAGGTTCGGTCACGGGCGCCGTGGAAGGCTCCGGCACGGGCCTCAACGATGCCGCGGGCGCCGGCGCACAAAACCTCGGCCTCTCCCGCATCCCCGACGGTTCGGACAACAACACGAACAACACCGACTTCGTCCTCACCTGCATCAGCCCGGGCAACGCCAACACTTCGGCCACCGACAGCGACGGCGACGGCATCCCGAACAGCTGCGACAACTGCCCGAGCACCGCCAACACCGAACAAGCCGACGCCGACAACGACGGCGTGGGCGACGCCTGCGACCCTGAAATGGACGTTCGAGGCAACAACGTTTCCATCGCCAATGGCGACATGAGTCCTTCCGGCGCTGATTTTACGGATTTTGGCCAGACCCTCACCGGCGGCGGAATGCTCTCCCGAACCTTTACGGTGCACAACACCGCTGCGGGTTCGTTGAGCCTCAGCGGCAGTCCGCAAGTGCAACTCAGCGGCGCCCAGGCGGCTGATTTTTCGGTCACAACGCAGACGACGAGCCCGGTCAGCGGCGGTTCCAGTACCAGCTTCACCGTGCAATTTGCCCCAACGGTCGTCGGCATCCGTACGGCCAGCGTGGTTATTGCCAACAACGACAACGATGAAAACCCGTATACCTTCGCCATTCGCGGCGAGGGGCTGCCGCAGCCGCAATCCATCACCGTGAGCGGCAACAACCTGCCCATCACGAACCGGACCAATACGGTCAGCGCTGCCGACGGCACCGATTTCGGCAACGTGCCCACGGGCGGAACGGGCACCGCCACTTTCAGCATCCGCAACGGCGTCAACAGCCTGCCGCTGAGCCTGACCGGCGTCCCGAAAGTGACCATTGCCGACCGCGACGCGGCCGATTTCAGCGTAACGGTTCAGCCTTCGTCGCCCCTCGGTTCGGGCGGAGAGACGAGTTTCACCATCAGTTTCACCCCCAGCGCGCAGGGGTTGCGAACGGCCATTATCGTGATTACGCACAATGATCAGCCGGACAATCCATTCGTGTTCACGATTCAGGGGTTTGGGACGGGGCTGTGAGGCTGCCCTGACATTAAAAATTCACCGCTAAGGCGCAACCTGAGTCGTCCTGAATTTTGAAGGATTTCCCTTGAAATAAGAAATAAGAAACCTGAAATTGGATTTTAGAATTGAAAATTCTAAAATCCAATTTCAGGTTTCTTATTTCTTATTTCAAATGAAACACGAGCTTCTTGGAAAATCCGGAATGACTCATGTTTGCGGTTGAATCATTCAGACATGCCCATCCATTCCCATTTCCCGCCTTTATTGCGCCGTCCGGCCGTTTTTGCGCCTTTGCCCCGGCTCATCGCTGCGGAAAGCACACGCCATGGCGGCGTCAGCCCGGCGCCCTTCCATACTTTAAATTTGGGGAAAAGCACGCCCGATGCCCCTGAAAACGTCGCGGAGAACCGCCGCCGTTTTGCCCGTGCAGCGGGTTTTGAACCGGACCAACTGGCCTGGTCGTACCAGGTGCACGGCGACAATATCCGCCATGTTACGGCGCCGGGCGGGGAGGAAGGTTTTGATGCCCTGATGAGCGCGACGCCGGGTGTGGTATTGGCCGTTTCCGTGGCCGATTGCGTCCCAGTTTTGATTTACGACGCTAAAAATCAGGCGGTTGCAGCGGTACATGCCGGTTGGCGCGGCACGGTGGCAGCTTTGGTCGAAAAGACCCTCGTGGCCATGCAGGCGGCGTTTGGCACCGAGGGCGGCGACTGTTTTGCGTACGTCGGCACTTGCATCGACGAGTGCTCCTTCGAGGTGGGCGAAGACGTGGCGCAGCATTTTACCGAACCGTTCAAACGATTTGACGCCGCCGTGGGCAAGTTTTTTGTCGATTTAAAAAATGCCAATGCTGTCCAATTGCGGCAGTTTGGCGTGCCGGAGCAGCAGATCGAACTTTCGCCGTATTCGACGGTTTTGCACAACGCCGATTATTTCTCCCATCGTTTGGAAAATGGCGTGACAGGGCGAATGATGGCGGTCATCGGCTTGTTGTAGCCTTGCGGTGATCCCACAGCAGCCAGCCACAACCCGCCGCGGCGATCAGGAGACCGAGAAATTCGCGGGTGAGTTCCACCCAGGGCGTTTCGGCTTTCATGGTATCGACGATGGAGGGCTCGCCCATGTTGATCCAGTTCACAAAGTCGGGGAGCAGGGTCGCGGCCCACACCAGCGCCGCAGCGAGCCATAGCCAAACAGCCGGCTTGTACCAACGCCCCAGGGCAGCCATGCCGAAAAAAACGGCCACGCCGCCGTAGAGCAGCATCCATTGGATGGGATCGGGGTCGTTGTACTGCACGAGGGTGAACAAGACAAAAACGAGGGCAAGCGCCCAGTAGATCATTTTTTTCACGGCGGTCAAATTTTGTAGTGAACCGGAGGGAACCAAGTTGGTCCTTTTCATATTAAGAGCCTGTCCGAAAACCTGGCATCCTGAACTATCTTTGTCCCCCTTTTTGTCATGCCGAAAGAACGAAATAAAAATAAAATCGAGATCACGAACCGGCGCGCTCCGTACGAATATCATTTCGAACAGGAGTACGAAGCCGGTATCATGCTTACTGGCACGGAGATCAAAAGCATCCGCGCCGGCAATGCCAACCTGACCGACGCCTATTGTCTGTTTGAAAATGGCGAGTTGTGGATAAAAAGCCTTTATATCGCTACCTACGAGTATGGCACGGACAACAACCACGAATCGCGCCGTACCCGAAAACTACTCCTTCGCCGCCCGGAACTGCGCAAACTGGAACGCCGTGCCAAGGATAAAGGCTTCACGATCATTCCGTACAAGCTGTATCTCAACGACCGGGGCTTTGCCAAACTGAAAATCGAACTCGCTACGGGTAAAAAAACGTTTGATAAACGCAACACCATCAAAGACCGGGAAAACAAACGCGACCTCGATCGTATCAAAAAGATACACCTCTGAGGAGGCCGTAGCAGTAGCACGGGCAGTGCTACTGCTAGTGCCACTGCTACTTTTCGAAATATGAATCGCTCTTTCGCCCACTTCCTCTCCTACGTTGGGCATCCCTTACTGGTGCTGACGTACGCTTTGCTGATTCTGCTGGCGCTTGATCCCTATGCCTTTGGCGTGCGCAATATGGCCGATCCCAAAGCGGTGGTTCTCGTCGTATCGGTGTTCGTCTGCACTTTTTTGCTGCCGGGTTTTGGCGTAGCGCTGATGAAGCCCCTGGGGCTCATCAAGAGCCTGTCGATGCCCGACAAGCAGGAGCGCATCGGGCCTTATATCGTCAGCGGGGTATTTTACCTCTGGCTCGTCAAAAATCTTTTGTCCGAAGGACAGACGCCGCAATTGTACACCGTGTTCACGCTGGGCGCTACCATCGGACTCTTTTTGGCTTTTCTGGTCAATATTTTCACCAAGATCAGCGCTCACGCGGTGGGCATGGGCGGTTTCGTGGCTATGATATTGCTCATGGTTTTGCAATGGAATGATGCGGGAATCGTCGTGCCTGTACCGGGCGGCATTTTGCAATTCAGTTTGTTGGTCGTTTTGGTTCTCGGGGTTTTACTGGCCGGAATGGTGGGTACGGCGCGCCTTACCTTGAATGCGCATGAGCCCGCGGATGTGTACCGCGGTTATGCAGTGGGGTTTGTCGCGGTTTTAGTGGCGAACTATTTGACCTGACGGGCTGAGTTTTCAAGCATAAAAAGAGAGACCCCGCCCGCG
>JBGAJY010000172.1:0-11861 GCA_044224705.1 Saprospiraceae bacterium | reverse complement strand
AAATGACTGTTGTGCATTAGCGGCAAGAAAGCATACGAGCAGGAAAATGACAGAGCGTTTCATAAATACCTTTTTTTGTTGCTCAAAGGTACCTGCGCAAATTTTGCGCGCTCAGTGACGGTTATTAGGGCAATAATTGATTGTTATCATTTGGGTAATTCGCGCGATTTGCATAACATAACACCCATACAAGGCATCCGCTCAACCCACCACTTTCCCCGGATTCAATATGCCTTTGGGGTCAAAAACGCGTTTGATCTGTCGCATCAGCCGTATTTCCGTTTTGGAAAAAACCAGATCGAGGTAAGGCCGCTGGACGTACCCGACCCCATGTTCGCCTGAAATAGTGCCGCCCACACTTTTGACAAAACGGAAGATTTCACGGATGCCCTTGGGCACTTCCACCGCCCAGGCCTGTTCGTCCATTGCGCCGCGCAGGATGTTGACATGCAGGTTGCCATCGCCGGCATGGCCGTAACAGACCGATTCGAAACCGTATTTCTGGCCCACAGTTTTTACGGTTTTCAACAGTTCGGGCAGTTCGGCCCTGGGCACTACCGTGTCTTCTTCCTTATAAATCGAGTTCTTTTTGACGGCGTGCGCCACGTTGCGGCGCAGTTTCCACAGGGCGGTTTTTTGGGCGTCGTTGTCGGCAAAAAAGATTTCGCCGCAATCGAAATTTTCCAGCACCCCGGTGATGGTGGCGCAATCGGCCATGAGACTGTCGGGATGAAATCCGTCGACCTCGATGAGCAGGTGGGCTGCATCTTCATCGGCGATGGGCACGGGTGTTTCGCCTACGTAGCGCACCGCCCAATCGATGGCGTTGCGCTCCATAAATTCCAGCCCCGACGGCGTCACGCCCGCCTGAAAAATAGCGGCTACCGCTGCGCATGCGCTTTCGGCCGAACGGAACGGCACGAGCATCAGGAGCGTGTGGGTGGGGTGCGGCTGGAGTTTGAGTACGATTTTGGTCACGACGCCAAGGGTGCCCTCGCTGCCGACGATAAGTTGGGTCAGGTTGTATCCTGTGGAATTTTTGAGGGTGTTCGAGCCTGTCCAGATGATTTCACCCGTAGGCAGCACGACTTCGAGATTGAGCACATGATCCTTCACCACACCGTATTTCACGGCTTTCGGGCCGCCGGCATTGGTGCTGACATTGCCGCCGATGAAACTCCAGCCCCGACTGGACGGGTCGGGGGGATAAAACAACGCCTTCTCTTTCAATGTGTTTTGCAGCGACTCGGTGACGACGCCCGGCTCGACCGTTACCTGGAAATTCCGTTCGTCGATGTTCAGAATCCGGTCGAAACGTTGCATGGAAATCACCAGTCCGCCGTACACCGGCAAGGCGCCACCCGCCAGGCCCGAGCCGCCGCCGCGAATCGTGACCGGGATGCGTTCTGCATGACACAGCCGCATCAACGCGCTCACTTCAGCGGTATTGGCCGGTGTGGCCACCGCTTCAGGCAGGAACAGGAGGTCCTCGGTTTCATCGTGCCCGTAGTCGCGACGGACAGATTCATCCGTCAGAAGATGCGTTTCGCTCACTATGGCCCGCATTTTCGCCAGTAGTTCGGCGCTGAGGGGCCGGAAGGCTGTACTTTTGCCCTTGTTTTTTTTCGCCGGGCCGGATTTTGTACCGGGCGAATTGGATTGTTGATCGTTTTTTAAGACCATGACTGTCAAAACTTTATACTTCCTGCTGAGCCTGTTTTGCCTGGGCGTTTCGCCGGCGCTGGCGCAAAAATTCCCCGAACACCCGCCGGCCGAAGAGCCCCGCAACAAAGGTAAAGCGATTCTGCTGCACCTTTCCGGCGGCGTGCAAAAGCCCGGCGGCGATCTGGCCGACCGCTTCGGCAACAACGGCGCCCTCGGCGGCGGCGTTGAATTTCTGACGGCCAACAACTGGATTATCGGTACCGAAACGCAGTTTTATTTTGGCAGAGACGTCAAAGACGACCCGCTGACCTTCCTGCGCACGCCCGACGGCGACATTATTGGCAACGACCGCAACATTGCCACCGTGGCCCTGCGCCAACGCGGCCTGTACCTTGGCGGCGCCGTCGGCAGGCTGTTTACCTTTAAAAAAGACGCCCGCTCGGGCCTCCGGCTTAATTTGGGCGCCGGCTGGACCTACCACAAAATCCGCATCCAGGACGACACCCGCAGCGTCACGCAACTCACCGGCGACTACCTCAAAGGTTACGACCGGCTGAGCAGCGGACTGGCGTTCAACGAGTTCATCGGCTGGCAAAACCTGGCCCCCAACCGCCGCTCCAACTGGATGATCGGTTTCGAATTCAACCAGGGCCTCACCGAAAACCGCCGCAGCTGGGATTTTGCAGAAATGAAAAAACTCGACGGGCGCCGGCTCGACCTGCGGTTTGGATTGCGGGCTACCTGGACGCTGCCATTCTACATCGGTTCTGCCAGTAAAATTTATTATTGATCCGGTAGCCCGCTGGTAGCCCGGAATTTATTCCGGGCATGTACTGCGTATTCCCAACATCTTCCTGCCCGGAATAAATTCTGGGCTACCAGACAGCATGTACGACCTGGTCATCCATTTATTCACCCTCGGACTGCGCATAGCGGCCCTTTTTCACCCCAAAGCAAAAAAATGGGTGGACGGCCGGCGCAACTGGCGGCAGCGCTGCCGCGACGGCTTTCAGAAAAAAGGACGCGTTTTGTGGGTGCATGCGGCTTCCCTGGGCGAATTCGAACAAGGCCGCCCCCTCATCGAAGGATTTCGGGAAACATTCCCCGGCTGGCAAATCGTGCTGAGCTTCTTTTCTCCCTCGGGCTACGAAATACGCAAAAACTACCCGGAAGCGGATTTCATCTGTTACCTCCCCGCCGATACCCGAAGCAACGCCCGCGATTTTCTTGATCTGATCCGGCCCGATGCCGCCGTATTCATCAAGTATGAATTCTGGGCCAATTACCTCCGGGCTTTGAAAAAACGCCGGACGCCCACCCTGCTGGTGTCGGCGCTCTTCCGCGACCAGCAGCCTTTTTTCAAATGGTACGGCGGTTTCTGGCGCGGCATGCTGGGTTGTTTCACGCATATTTTTGTGCAAAACGAACCCGCTGCGGCACTCCTGCGCGGCATCGGTCTGTCCAACGTCACGGTCGCCGGCGACACCCGGGTGGACCGGGTGATGCGAATCGCGGAATCGGCGGCAGAAAACCCCGTAGTGCGGCAGTTTGCAGGGCAATCTACCGCCGTGCTCGTGGCCGGCAGCACCTGGCCCGCCGACGAAGGGATGTTGTTAACCGTTTTAGAAAAACCTGGTTTTCAGCATTATAAAGTCATTATCGCTCCGCACGAACCTTCTTCGTCTCATTTGGGCCAAGTGGAAAGCCAAATCGCGGCAGGGGCTTTTTCCGACCGCACTCAGCCGCTCAGCCTGCGCTATTCGCAGGCGGGAAACAGGCCTGCCGAACCTGCGCGCTTTCTGCTGATCGACAATGTGGGCATGCTGAACACTTTGTACCGCTATGGCACGGTCGCTTACATCGGCGGCGGTTTTGGGCGGGGGATTCACAACACACTGGAACCGGCGGCCTGGGGTCTGCCGGTGATTTTCGGACCGAATTATCAGAAGTTTGAAGAAGCGCGGCAGCTGGTGGCACGGGGGGGGGCTTTCGCCGTGCGGGATGCGGAGGAATTGAGCGCCGTGCTGGCCCGTCTGGGCAATCCGGTATTTTATGGAAATGCGGTGGCGGAAGTACGGGAGTATCTGTCGGGAAGCAGCGGGGCGACGAACCGCGTGCTGGAATATCTGGCACCCTTGTTAGCACCATGACAGGATTTGAAGGTTTTCTTCGTTTTTTTTAACTAAAATGTTCGATTTCTTGCAATTCCTCCGGGAAAGTTCTCGGTGGGTGTACCTAATTTTGCGGGCCCGAAAAAAGGCGGTTTCTCCCCCCAACCAACCCACATCCACTTTTACCAATCTTTATCAACAACATTATGACTGGCTCTGCTATCTCCATTAAAAAGGGCAAACTCAAAGTGCCCAACGATCCTATTATCCCATTCATCGAAGGTGACGGCACCGGTCCTGATATCTGGGCTGCCGCGGTACGCGTGCTCGACGCGGCGGTCGAAAAGGCTTATAAAGGCAAGAAAAAAATCATCTGGCGCGAAGTGCTGGCCGGCGAAAAAGCCTACAACAAAACCGGCAGCTGGCTTCCCGACGACACCCTGAAAGTGATCGACGAGTTTAAAGTGGCCATTAAAGGCCCGCTCACCACGCCGGTCGGCGGCGGCATCCGTTCGCTCAACGTGGCCCTGCGCCAAATGCTCGACCTCTACGTGTGCCTGCGCCCCGTGCGCTGGTTCAAAGGCGTGCCCAGTCCCGTGAAACAACCCGGACTGGTCGACATGGTGATCTTCCGCGAAAACACGGAAGACATCTACGCGGGCATCGAATACGCCGCCGGCACGCCGGAAGCGCAGAAATTTCTCGATTTTCTGGCCGAATTCGACCCGAAAGGCTTCGGCAAAGTGCGTTTCGGCACCTCTGAAAAAACAACGGAATTTGGCAAACTGACCAACTATACCTCGTCGGGCAAACAACCCGTCGAGGTCGGTATCGGCATCAAACCGGTGAGTAAAATGGGCGCCCGCCGCCTGATCTACTCCGCCATCGACTATGCCATCAAGAACAAGCGCAAAAGCGTGAACATCGTCCACAAGGGCAACATCATGAAGTTCACCGAAGGCGGCTTCCGCGACTGGGGCTACGAACTGGCCAAGGAAGTGTTCGGCGCCGTTGAACTCGACGGCGGACCCTGGTGCGTCATTCCCGAAGGCAAACCCGGCGCGGGCATCATCATCAAGGATTCCATCGCCGACATCACGCTCCAGCAGGTGCTCACCCGCCCCGAAGATTTCGACGTGATCGCCACGCTCAACCTGAACGGCGACTACCTCTCCGACGCCCTGGCCGCCCAGGTCGGCGGCATCGGCATCGCGCCGGGCGCCAACATCAACTACCTCACCGGCCACGCCATCTTCGAAGCCACGCACGGCACGGCACCGAAATACGCGGGCAAAGACGTGGTGAACCCCTCGTCGGTGATCCTTTCGGGCGTCATGATGTTCGAATACATGGGTTGGGACAAAGCCGCCAAACTGATCGTCAAAGGCATCGAGCGCTCGATCCGCAAAAAACGCGTCACCTACGACTTCGAACGCCTCATGAAAGGTGCAACCAAACTGAAATGCTCCGAATTCGCGACGGAAGTTATTTCCAACATGTAAATGCCAAAATCTGTATCCCTGCAACGCCCTGCTTCGAACTTTCGGGGCAGGGCGTTTTTTAGCAGCTGTTTGTGTTATTCTTACGGGGTCAAAAACAAGGCTCTTGGGTAAAATCCTGATCTTGGCACTCTTTCCCGATTGCTCCATCCTGTCAATTATTTGAACCATGGCTTACAAAATTGTTGTTGATTTTGACGCTTGCGAATCCAATGGCATCTGCATGGACCTCGCGCCGGAAGTCTTCGAAGTGCGCGATGACGGATTCCTTTACATCCTGCAGGAATATCCCTCCGAGGATGCCATGATCAATGTCGAAGCCGCCATCCCGCGCTGTCCGACTCAGGCGATTTCACTCGTGGAGGAATGAAAAGGAGGCGTTTTTTCCTGCTGTTCACTCTTTTTTTGTTCAAAACGCCGGCTCCCGGCGCCCAAACCGCTACGTCCATGCCCACCGGCGAATACTATCTTGAAGGCGTTCACGAAATGGCCTCCGGTTTCCGGATCAATGCCGACAGCAGCTTCGATTTCTTTTTCATTTACGGGGCAGTAGACCGTTTTGGCAAAGGCCGCTGGAAGCAAAACGGCGATGTTCTCACGCTCGATAGTCCGCCCAAATCGGCCCCGGATTTTGTCCTGAAAACGAGCCAATCCACCAACGAGCCCTCCCTGGTTATCCAGATCTCCGACCCCAATACCCAAATCCTGGGCTACGTGTTGTGCATGGTTGAAACGATGGCCGGCGACACCTTGCGCGGCGAAAGCGACTCCGGCGGCCGCATCGTTTTCGATACGAAGGCGCCGGCTAAAAACATCGGGCTGCTACACGAACTCTGGCCCAATCAGCCTTGTATGACGCCTGTCGACAGCGCAGCCGACAATTATTTCGAGTTCACCATCTCGCCCTCCATCATGGAGGTATCGATTGAGCACCTCGAACTAAAATTCGAAAAAGACGGACTCCGCGGCGGCCACCCGTTGATGGAACCTGGCCGGGAATTTTTCTATCGCCGCGCGGAATGAAAGAAGTTTAGCAGTTTTGGGGCGTCAACCAATGGTTACTGCTCATGCTTTCATTTGACGAATACCGCGCCCACGACGCCCTCGGGCTCGCCGCATTGGTCCGCAAAGGGGAGGTTACCCCCGAAGAATTGCTCGAAACGGCCATCAGACGTGTTGAACAGGTCAATCCGTCCCTCAACGCGGTCATCCACAAATTGTACGAAATGGGTCGCCAGGCCGCGCAACAGGCGCCTCGCGACGCGCCTTTCGCAGGAGTGCCGTTTCTGGTCAAAGACCTCGGCATGGAAGTAGCCGGCGCGCCCATGCTCACGGGTTGTAAAGGCTACCAAGGCTATGTTTCCGAACGGGATAGTTTTGCCGTCGCAAAAATGAAACGGGCCGGTCTGGTCATTTTCGGCAAAACCAACACTTCGGAATTTGGCATTACGCCTTTTGTCGAACCCGAACTGTTCGGTCCCACCCGAAATCCCTGGAACACCGCACACACTTCCGGCGGTTCGAGCGGTGGATCGAGCGCCGCCGTGGCATCCGGCATGGTCCCTCTGGCTACCGGCAACGACGGCGGCGGGAGCATCAGGATACCGGCCTCCTGTTGCGGATTGTTCGGCCTGAAGCCTTCCCGGGGGCGCGTGTCCTGGTCGGCGCTGGCGGGAGAGATGTGGAACGGCGCGGCGGTGGAAAATTGTTTGAGCCGCAGCGTGCGTGACTCGGCGGCTTATCTGGACGTCATTCAAGGCACAGCGCCGGGCGATCCTTATGAAATTCAGGCCCCGCAACGGCCTTATTTACAGGAAGTTACAACCTCTCCCGGCCGACTTCAGATTGGTTTTACCGCAATGCACACCCTGGGAATGCCCGTCGACCCGGCCTGCCAGGCCGCCTTGCAAAAGGCCGTTGAATTGTTGCGCGCGGAAGGTCATTCGGTGGAAGAAGTGAACCTGCCCTACCTGAAAGAAGACCTTACGGAAGCGTTTCTCGTGATCATCGCTGGCGAAATTGCGGGCGCTTTATCGGTGCTGGGTCGCTGGCTCGGCCGCAAGGTGCGCCCTTCGGACGTGGAGGCCAGCACCTACGCATTGTCCTTATTGGGAAAATCCTTCACAGCAGGCGATTACGCCTTTGCCAAGCAGAAATGGGGAGAAATCACCCATCGCATTTCCGGTTTTTATGAAAAATACGACCTGCTGCTCACTCCTACCCTGGCGCTTCGCCCCATCCGGATCGGCGAATTGCAACCCGGCGCCGCCGAACGCAGGCTCATGACGGTGGTCAATACCTTCGGACTCGGCGGCGCAGTGAGGGCCACCATCAATCAATTGGCCGAGGATATTTACCGGTACATGCCGTGGACCGCTTTTGCTAACCTGACCGGACAACCTTCCATGTCGGTACCCATGCACTGGACGGCGGAAGAGAACCTGCCGGTTGGAGTGATGTTCACCGGCAGGTACGGCGCAGAAGATGTATTGTACCGACTGGCGGGCCAATTGGAACGCGCCGCGCCGTGGGCGCACAAATTCCCCGTTGCATAGTCTCTTACGCTGATAATCAGATATTTTTAAGGTGCATGGCCTCCCTCGTACGCATGAGGATGTAGGAGCCGATCAGGCCTACAACGATGCCCTCAATCGTCACAAAAAGGCTGGCCGTGAACGGGTTGAGGTATTCGCCCAGGGGAGTTTGGCTTTGGATTTGCGACAACAGGCCTGGAGTGTACACCAGGAACAGGGTCAGAAAAACAGTAAATGGTACGACCGCAACCAGGGTCGTGAGCATCCCAAGGGCCACCCCGGAAGGGTAATTGTCGTATTCGTCGGGATGCAGGTGCAACCACATCCGTAGCGCCACCCATATACCAGACAGGTGTACGAGACCATTCACAACCCTCAACCAGGTGTTGCCGCTCAGACCGAGCAGGTGCATGGTGAGAAAAATGGCGGTAAATCCGAAAAACATCCAGCCGCCACAACGAAGCGCGATCTGTTTCATGGCTATCGGTTTTTGTTAAATGATTTTGAATGAACGATTATTCGACCACAATAGTTTTGTCCAATAACCAATTTAAAACATCAAATACCACTAAACAAATAAAATACAGAACAGCGCCTGTCGGCCAAACAACAAAAAAGCGGCCCGACGTCCCACACGCCGTGCCGCTATGATGTATGTGAAAAACCGAATTAGCCTGGTAGCCCGGAATTTATTCCGGATAGGTTCAAAGGGGGCAATACCCGGAATAAATTCCGGGTTACCAGATCAATCTACATTGTCGTGCAGGAAGGAATTGCCGCCGAAGCGGATTTCAGGCTCCTGTTCGTCGTCGAGTGAAATGGTCCAGTCCGAGAGGCCGGGCTCCTGGGAATCCGGAACATCATCGAGACGGATGTTGCGGCGCAGGTAGGCCGGCTGGTTTTCGAGTTCGATGATGGTCTGCGGCGAGTTAAGTTTCACCACATTGATCTGGCGGTTGCGCACCTCTTCGCGGCGGCGTTGGGCCTCTTCCATCCTTTTCCGGCGTTCTTCCGGAGTGAGGTCGGCAGCGGTGTCCTCGCGGCGTACGAAGGGGTCGTTGGATGCGCCTTGCGAGCGGCGGATCTTGTCAACCGTTTCCCGGATGTTATCGAACTCGAATTCGAGTTTGCTGGCGGCCTTCTCCTCCACCGGGGTGTACGCGCTGGAATGATCAGCCGTAATATCCGAAAGAGAAGGCTGGTGCTTTTTTGAAGCAGCCGCGTCCATATCGTCGAGGTGAACGACATTGCGATCGTTTTTCGGCTCCTGACGTGCGGCGTTGATCGGAGCGCGTTTTTCGGCGGATTCGAAACCCGTGGCGATGATCGTAACGGCGAGTTTTTCGCCGAGGCGCTCGTCGTAGCAGTTGCCCCAAATGAGGTTGGTGCCGTTGCCGGCTTCCTCCTGGATGAACTCGGTGATCTCGAAAATTTCGTCCATCGTGGCTTCGCGCATCCCGGAGGTAATATTGACCAGGATGTTTTTGGCGCCGTTGATGTTGCTGTCTTCGAGCAGCGGCGAGTTGAGCGCTTCGTCGACGGCGCGGCGGGCGCGGTTGTCGCCTTCCACGGCGGCGGTGCCCATAATGGCTACGCCGGAATCGCGCATGACGGTGTTCACGTCTTCGAAGTCGACGTTCACATAGCCCGGCACGGTGATGATCTCGGCGATGCCTTTGGCAGCCGTGCAGAGGATGTTGTCGGCCTGCGAGAAGGCCTGCGACATGGTCAGGTTGCCGTGGATCTGGCGCAGCTTGTCATTGGAAATGACCACCAGGCAGTCCACGTTTTTGCGCAGTTCCTCCATGCCTTCGTAGCCGTTGGACACGCGGATGCGGCCTTCGAACAGGAAGGGCAGGGTGACGATACCGACCGTCAGAATACCCATTTCACGGGCTGTTTTGGCGATAATGGGCGCTGCGCCGGTGCCGGTGCCGCCGCCCATGCCGGCCGTGATAAAGGCCATTTTGGTGCCGTCTTCGAGGAAGCGTTTGACTTCGTCGAGGCTTTCCATGCAGGCGCGCTTGCCCACGTCGGGTTTGGAGCCCGCGCCGCGACCTTCGGTCAGGCTGGCGCCGAGCGGGATTTTAATGGGCACCGGGCTGAGGTGCATGGCCTGGGCATCGGTATTGCAGATGGCGTAGTCGACGCCGATGATGCCCTGTTTGTACATGTGCGTGACTGCATTGGAGCCGCCACCGCCCACGCCGATAATTTTTATGATTGAAGGCTCGTCCTTCGGCAAATCGAAAAGCATAGCCGTAAAGATTTTGAGTGATGAGAAAAGAGTTATCCTGCTTAAAAGTCGCTGTGTATCAAGCGTCACGGCCTTTCCGGGCCTGAACGATCAGGCTTCCGAAGATGAGCGCTACGCCCAGGATGAGCATTCCCAAACCGAGATAACCGACCTTTTGCAGACTGTAACCGATAAAAATCAGAAACAGGCCTGCGAGGAATGCGTACATCGGTCGTGGGTTCATTTCGCGCCGATTTTTTTGTCAAAATCAACGTCCGGCTCGGCTTCGAACCACTCCTTCGTCTTTTGGAAAATGTTCTCCAGCCAGGTGGCGGATTTTTCCTCCGAGACATTGGACGGTTCTTTTTCGGTTTTGGCTTTCGGGGCTTCGGACGGCGGTGTTTTACCGGCCTCCACTTCCTGAATACCTTTGAGCATCAGTCCGATACCCGTGCTGAAAATCGGGCTGCTGACGCTTTCCTGGTAGCCGTGGGCGAGGTTCTCGACGGGCGCACCGACGCGGCAGGACATTCCGGTGTGGAATTCGGCCAGCTTGTCGGCGTGGTTCAGCAGGGCGCCGCCGCCCGTGAGCACCAGTCCGCCGATGAGCCGGCGTTCGTAGCCGGAGCGGCGGATTTCCCAGAGCACGTAGTCGAAGATTTCTTCCATGCGCGCCTGGATGATGCGGGCGAGGTTTTTCTCGCTGATTTCTTTGTGGTCGCGGCCTTTGAGGCCTGGGATAGTGATGATCCGGTTGTCGAACACCTCTTCGGAGAGGGCCGAGCCGAAACGCACCTTGAGTTTTTCCGCCTGCGG
The DNA here is from genome assembly GCA_044224705.1 of Saprospiraceae bacterium. Lineage (GTDB taxonomy): Bacteria > Bacteroidota > Bacteroidia > Chitinophagales > Saprospiraceae > M3007. The sequence goes on along the minus strand of JBGAJY010000172.1, from coordinate 1,000 downwards.
TTGCATCACCGTGCAGCCTTCTTTGATGTCGGCTGTGATGACGTTGCCGCCGAAGGGGATGACCGCCGTGTGGCGGATGATGCCTTCGTGGAAAATGGTGATGTCGGTGGTGCCGCCGCCGATGTCGACGAGGGCAACGCCCGCTTGTTTTTCCTCTTCGGAAAGCACGGCGTCGGCGCTGGCGAGGGGCTCGAGGGTGAGCTCGGCCACGCGCAGGCCCGCTTTTTCGACGCAGCGGTAGAGGTTGTTGATGGCAGTGATCTGTCCGGTGATGATGTGGAAATTGGCTTCCAGTCGTACGCCGCACATGCCGATGGGATCGGTGATGCCTTGTTCGCTGTCGACCGTGAATTCCTGCGGAAACACGTGGATGATCTTGTCGCCGGGCGGCAGCACGAGTTTGAACATATCGTTGACGATACGGTCGATGTCGCGGCGGGCGATCTCGGTATGATCGCTTTCCCGGGTGAGGATGCCTCGGTGCTGGAGGCTTTTGATGTGTTGGCCGGCGATGCCTACGTGTACGGTGTCGAATTTCATACGCGCCTGGCGCTCAGCAATTTCGACGGCTTCGCGGATAGCGTTCACCGTTTTTTCGATGTTACTGACCACGCCGCGCAAAACGCCGACGCTTTCGACTTTTCCAATGCCGATGATCTCGAGTTTACCGTGAGCATTTTTTCTGCCGGCCAGACAACACACTTTGGTCGTGCCAATGTCTAAGGCTACGACCACATCGTGGGACTGATGGACTAATTCGGTCATAGTGTCCAAGTTTAGTGATTTGAGTTTCAGTTTGTTCTGACTTTTCCTCTGCCGGCAGGCAGAAACTATTTCCCGCCGACAAAGGTATATTTTAAAGCTTTTAGCTTCAAATTATTCAAACAAATTTTTTATTTTAAAACAAACAGCTTAGCTTTGGTTGATTCTGCCTGCTATCGCAGGCAGGGTTGATAAAGTTGATATGGTTGATCATTCGGGTCCCTGGGTTTCGTAAGGG
>JBGAJY010000171.1:0-11636 GCA_044224705.1 Saprospiraceae bacterium | reverse complement strand
GGCCTTCCCGCCGAAAATCAGAAATGCCGCCCGGCCCGCTGCTCCAGTTCGTCCATCGAGATCACGTCCCGCAGCCGGAATTCCTGCCTGACCTGTCCCCGGCTGCCCGCTTCCTTGCGGTAATACACGAGCCCGAGGCCTTTGGCGTACCACTCTTCGCCCCGGCTTTCGGTCTCGGCGTCGCCCTCGGCCGATTTGCCGATGGCTTCGCGCAGGCCGAAGCGGATGCAGGGGTATTTTTTTCCTTTAAATTCAAAATCGGGCGCATCGCCCAGGTAGCGGCGGTTGCGGATGAGGTACACGGTGCCCGCGTCGCCCGGCTGCTGCAATTGCAGGCTGAACAGGAACACGCCCGTCGAGTCTTTTACCGAAAAAGGAAATACGTCGGGCGATTCGAATTTGGCGGCGACGCGAATGTTGCGGACACCCGTGGAATCGGGGAAATAGATGAAATAGTCGCGGGCCTGGGAGCCGTTTTCGCCGAGTTTTTCCCGCACGAGCTGGCCCACCTGGAAACTGGCGTCGTAGTAGGTGCCGACGAGGAATTGGCCGCTGTCGGCCCGGATGGAGCGGAAATACCAGTAGTCGGGAGCGACGGAGTCGCCGTCCATAGAAGCGTATTCATATACTTTTCCGCCGGCGAGGGTTTCGGCGGGAAAATAAAAGGCGCGGATGTCGCGGCGGCCGTCGTTGCAGGCGGCGAGCAGGAGCAGGGCAAAAGAGCAAAGTCGAATCAGTGTCATAACCCGGCAAAAATCTCGTTTTTTGGGGAATGAAAAGATGCACTGGGTTATTCCTCTTGTTGGCCTTCCCGGTTTTTCTGCGGGCAAACGTGGCCCAGCCCGGTATTTACAATGCCGGGGGCAATGGCGCTTTCTCTGCCGTTTTCCCGCAGGACAGCGCGGCTTTTCAAAAAATCCAGATGGTACGCGAGGAGGTATATGTGCAGGTGTACCCCGGTTTTGCGGTGGTAAAAGGCTGCTACTGGATGTACAACGCCACGGATGAAACCATCCGGATGAGGGCCGGCTATCCACTCCGGTCGAGCAACGACAATGACATCGGCGGGCTGGCGGTAGACTTCGACCTGGATTCCCTGTCGGCCCTTCGCGTGTTGGCCAATGGGCAATCCGTCGGTGTTCCTGGCATCCTGCCCGATCCGGAATTTGGCCGGTGGTACGTATGGAACATGGCTTTCGCGCCCCGCGATACCACCCTCATTGAAGTGTTTTTTATCGTGAATACCAACGATGCGCAGGTGCGCCAGGGCTACAACGGCAAACAACGGAACGGCTTCGTGTATGTCCTCGAAACAGGCGCCACCTGGAAACAGCCCATCCGCCAGGGCTGGGTGGGCCTGCAACTCATGGACGGCCTCGATTTCGACGACGTAGACGGCTTGTGGCCCGACAGTGTTTTTCGGGTCAATGCGCCACAGCGAATGATCGTCCGCCCGTTTCAGGATTTGTCTCCGAAACCGGAGGACAACATCATTCTGACCTATGGAAAAACGATGAATCGCTTTGACTTTGAATCAATTGTCCGCCGTGCCGACCAGTTGTACGCGGCCGTGGAGGTTTTTTCAAAGTCGGACGCACAGCGGCTGGATCTGTCGGAACGGCGGTTTGACGATCCTTTTGAGGTGGGCGGCTGGTCGTGGATGGAATGGATGGCTTTGCTGGTGTTGGGCGTGCCGGTGCTGGCAGTGGCCTTGCTGGTCTGGTTTTTTGTACGTCGCGCCCGCCGCCGCCGCTCAAATATTGATCCCCTGCGCTAAAATCCGTTTCCATTCGGGGTGCCGTTTCAAAAACACCTTGACGTAGGGGCACCAGGGCACCAGTTTCAACTTGTTTTCTTCGAGATAATGCAGCGTTTTTTCCACGATAGCCTCGCCCACGCCGCGGCCTTCGAGCACGGGCGGCACTTCGGTGTGCAGCAGCGACATGCGGTCGCGCTGGAGTTCGTAGGTGATCTTGGCTTTGTAGCCTTCGACGACGAGTTCGAACTGGCGGAGGTTTTCGTTGTTGTAGAGGGGGAGGGGTTCGTATTCGGGTTTCATGCGACGTTCCTTTTTTTAGAAAAAGGGAAACGCTGGGAAGGGAATTGGGTTCAAAGGGAAGAGATCCTGATTTGAAATTCATTTTATCAGGAAAGTGAGTTTTTCAGGACTATGCCGGATAGTTTCATCGCAGCCGCATGAGAAACGGAACTTAGAAAAAATATATTTATCACCGGGTTTAGCGCTATTGACAAGTTCCAAAACGCCTGGATTAAACCCCGCGTATTGATTAGATTTAACTACGTTGCTGGCATTTATTGGAAAATATTCTACCTGAAAAGATAGCATTTCGCACTTAACGTCAAATGGAAAATTTTGCACTAATGGCACAATACCTTTTTGTCTCGGACAAAAATCGGCGTTTCGTGGTAATGAGTCAATTGAGTCGTTTAACAATAGTTTGAATTCTGGCGGCGGAATCATTTTTACCTTAAAAATTGCTGTATCCAATACCCGGTTTTTTACAACATCCTTCACCACCAGTGTCGCCCGGCTGCTGTCCAGATGACAAATTTTCCACAAAAACCGATCGCCACTGTCGCGCCGGATTTCTCCGAAGGAAGGAATCAATTGAATGTTTTGGGAACTTACTCCGGGAATAGTGATTGTAAGCGGGTTGTCCACGCCCGCAAAAACCACATCCGATTTTTCATTTTTGACCGGACGAAAAACGGTTTGAGCGCCCATAGTAGCGAGACTTAAAAGAAAGATAGTCAGAGCGTTAAGCCTCGTATTTGAAGTCAGCATGATTGTTATAAACCGATATTCATTGATATTTGTTATTCCCTTTGGTGGGCCTTCGAGCACTTTTGCGCTTGAAAACCATTTATTTTGCTAAAAAAGAAATCACCATGACGGTAAGGAAAGCTTTCGATGACGTAGCCGAAATTTTGGCCAACATGAATCCTGCCAAAATTCTGGAAATGCGAGCACCCGCCGCAATGTCGGAGCGGGTCGAAGAATTGGTGGAGAAGAAGAAAAATGGAGCGATCTCGGATGAGGAAGCGACCGAACTGGAACGATATCTGTCTCTGGATCTGCTCATCGGCTTGGCCAAGGCACGTGCGCGGCGTTTGTTGGCAGCATGAAGCGGCGTATTCCGGAAACGGTTCGGCAATTCGTTGCACAACGCGCCGGGTATCGGTGCGAATATTGTCGGGTCCATCAGGACGATTTATTCATTGGCTTTGAGATTGACCACATCGCCGGAATCAAGCATGGCGGCGGCGATGAACCTGCTAACCTGGCTTTCGCATGCCCTCACTGCAACCAACATAAAGGCAGTGATTTGACCACTTTTTTAGATTCTTACGAGGATATCGTGGTGCTGTTTAATCCCAGAACTATGGTTTGGGACGAACATTTTGGCGTTTCAAACGGAGAAGTTCTCCCTAAATCGAAATCAGGCCAGGCTACCATCAAGTTACTTCGGTTCAACGATCCGGAACGGTTGACCCACCGTCAATTGTTGATGGAAAGTGGTCATTATCCTTAAAAGAAGCCATTTCCTCTTACTTTTGCCGCTTCCTGCCAACCTGGAGGTTGGCGTTACACACAAACCGCCCCCGCCGTTCGTATGGCCCCGGGGCACCCGCCTTTCGTTTGGGTGGGCTAAACACACTCTTTTTTTATCATGATCAAAATCACATTCCCCGACGGCAACGTTCGTGAGTATGCCGCCGGAACCACGGCACTGGACGTGGCCAAATCCATCAGCGAAGGCCTCGCCCGCAACGTGCTGGCCGCCGGCGTCAACGGCGAAGTGCGCGACCTCCTGCGCCCGATCAACGAGGACGCCAGCATCCTGTTCTACAAATGGGACGACAAGGAGGGCAAATCCACCTTCTGGCACTCCTCGGCCCACTTGCTCGCCGAGGCGCTCGAAGCGCTGTACCCGGGCATCAAATTCGGCATCGGGCCGCCCATCGACAACGGTTTTTACTACGACGTGGACACGGGCGACCGCCCGCTCACGGCCGCCGACCTGCCCGCGATCGAACAAAAAATGCTCGAACTGGCCCGCAATAAAAGCGAGTACCAGCGCCGCGAAGTGTCCAAGGCCGACGCCCTCAAATACTTCGGCGACAAAGGCGACGAGTACAAGATCGAACTCATCGACGGCCTCGAAGACGGACAGATCACCTTTTACCAGCAGGGCAATTTCGTCGACCTCTGCCGCGGACCGCACATCCCCACGACCGAGCCGATCAAAGCCGTCAAACTGCTCAACCTCGCGGGCGCCTACTGGCGCGGCGACGAAAAACGCAAACAACTCACGCGCATCTACGGCATCACTTTTCCGAAGCAGAAAGAACTCGAAGACTATCTCGTGCTGCTCGAAGAGGCCAAAAAACGCGACCACCGCAAACTCGGCGCTGAACTGGAACTGTTCATGTTCTCAGAACGAGTCGGCCAGGGCCTGCCCATCTGGCTGCCCAAAGGCACCGCCCTGCGCCAGCGTCTGGAGGATTTTTTGAAAAAAGAACAATTGAAGCGCGGCTACCAGGCGGTCATCACGCCGCACATCGGCTCGCAAAAACTCTACGTCACCTCGGGCCACTGGGAAAAATATGGCAAGGACTCCTTCCAGCCCATCCTCACGCCCGATGGCGAGGAGTTCCTGCTCAAACCCATGAACTGCCCGCACCACTGCGAAATCTACGGCCACAAGCCGCGCTCCTACCGCGACCTGCCGGTGCGTATCGCCGAATTCGGCACGGTGTATCGCTACGAGCAGTCGGGCGAGCTGCATGGCCTCACCCGCGTGCGCTGCTTCACGCAGGACGACGCGCACCTGTTCTGCACCGAGGACCAGATCAAAGAGGAATTCCTCGGCGTGCTGGAACTCACGCAGTTCGTGCTGAGAAAACTGGGTTTTGAAAACTACACGGCCCAGATCAGCCTGCGCGACCCGGAGAACAAACAGAAGTACATCGGTTCTGATGAAAACTGGCGCAAAGCCGAGCAGGCCATCATCGATGCCGCCGCCCAGGTAGGCCTCAAAACGGTCACGGAACTCGGAGAAGCCGCTTTCTATGGCCCAAAACTTGACTTCATGGTCAAAGATGCCCTCGGCCGCTCCTGGCAGCTAGGCACCATCCAGGTCGACTACAACCTGCCCGAGCGCTTCAACCTGACCTACGTGGGCGCCGACAACGCCGAGCACCGCCCGGTGATGATCCACCGCGCGCCCTTCGGCTCCATGGAACGCTTCATCGCCGTGCTCACCGAGCACTGCGCAGGCAAATTCCCGCTGTGGCTCACGCCCGAGCAGTTTGCCATCCTGCCGGTGTCCGACAAGTTTATCGAGTACGCCATGCAGGTGCGGCAGCAGCTCGAAGCCGAAGACCTGCGCGGCTTTGTAGACGACCGCAACGAGACCATCGGCCGCAAAATCCGCGACAATGAGATGAAACGGATTCCGTTCCTACTGGTCGTGGGCGAGAAGGAGCAGGAAGCCGGGACGGTGAGCGTGCGCAAGCAAGGCGAGGGAGATCAGGGGGCTGTGTCGATTGCGGCGTTTGCGGAACAATTGAAAGCGGCGTTGTAAAACCACTGCTCTCGGACAAGTCAAAACCGGCGCAGCAAGTATGCTTGCTACGCCGGTTTTTTATTTTAACAACAACAGAGTAGGCTCAGATCGTCAGAACACCCTGGATCGGCGTCACGATGGCGCCGAGGATGTTGGGATTCCCGGCCGGGCAGGAAGACGTAACAGTGACGTTGCCCTCGTTGTCGAAAGTGGCCGTGTGGGACCAACCACCCGAAGCGCTGGCTTCGAAGAAGGGAAAGAAGCCTGCTTGCACGGCGGCCTGGAACTGCTGCTGCTGTTCGGAAGAAAAGCCCACGTTCGACTTGGTCACGATGTTGATACCGTCCACAACGATCAACGAACTGCAGGTACGCAGCATGTTGCCATTCGGGCCGAAGGTATCATTCCAGGTGGGCGCACCATGTTGCCATACGGTGTTGTCATTGTGGCCGTAGGCGAGTTGGAGTGCCTCTGAATTGTACCAGGGCTGATATTGCTGCAGGATCGGGTCGGAGCTTGTTTTGGCGAGAGGAGCGGCAGTGAACTGCATCAGGTGATCGAAACTGGCCTTGATATTCAAACCGGCTGTTGCCAGGGCAATGGACAAGGAGCTGTATTCCGCACTACCGGAACCTTCAAAGAGATCGAAGAATCCGCCTATCTGGGCTTTGGCCCAGGTGTTGGTGATGTCGCTCGAATCCTGAAGACTGTTGAGGTTTACAGAGGCAGGGGGAGCACTCGGCAGAGCCGTCCTCAGTTGTTCCACGGTAGCATTGTATGCCTTGACTCCGCCTGCGCCGCCTCCTGCGTTGAGCCACATTTGAACGGCGATCGGAATCGTCCCTTGCGCTACCTGCTGCCAGTCGGTGTAGCAGGCTTGAGCCTGGTTCGGGGGCATATTCAAAGCCGACCAGTTCTGGAATAATTGCAGGATGCCACCGGCAGGTATGGTCGGGTTGGTTTTGAGATACGCCATCCATTGGGAATAGTAATCACCCATATCGATCTGGAACCTGTTCGAATTCTGGGGGATCAAATTGTTGATCACGCCACCGTAATCGGTCGAGAAGTCGTTGGCCTGGGAAGGGTTGAAGAAATTACTGACGGAAAGCGGCGGAACGGCGTCGAAAATATTCCAGAGGAATTCGGAGGTCATGCCCAGCGGCATATTGGCCTGCACAAGTTGAAAGGTTTGCGGGTCGAGGTGGCAGCCAGTGATCAGGGCATTGTACCACTGAGCGTTCAGGGTATCCATGGCTTCCTGGATCGGGGAGGAGGAGGACGGATTAGTAGCCAGGGGTTTGACCTTGGGCAAGAGGGCGGCGGCCGATTTGACACGGGCCGTGCCGGTGACCGTAGTGGCCACATTGTTGTCCCAGAGCAACTGGACCTTGGAAGGGCACCCGTTAGCGATCATGCCCGATTCGCCGTGGATGGCAAACGTAACATGCTGCCCCACGTCGATCGACTGAATTTGCAGGGGACCGTTGTCCGGTTTCCAACCCACCGTGCCCGGGGAGTCGTAGCCCTGGCTGGTTCGGTAGATGTGAACATTGCCGGTGATTTCTTCGGCGGCGACTTCCTTGACGCCGCCAGGAGGGAGGTTCTGGACCATGATTTGAGAATCTGATGGTGAAAAAAAGCCTACTCTTTTTTACGCGTTTTCGGCTTCCCGCGACGGTTGGATGGTAAAAATTCGGTGAAAGGCCGCCAGGTGATGTCACCCGGGAGCGAAGAGGGAGTCCTAGTCAAATGCTTGTGAATCACTCGACCGGACGGTCAGGATGTTGAACTGAAAACTATTGCTGCAAAAGTGGCCACCGCCGGGGCCGCCTGACAAGCGTACAAATACCTGTTTTCAAAAACAGGTATTTACCCCTGAGATACACGTAAAAACACCTGGTGGCGGGGCAGGAAAAAAGTATTTTCAATTTAACCAATATATTTTTTGCAGATTTATTGGTGGCTATTACTTTTATCCTATGTTGGATTCGATATATACATGCAACCTTCACTCATTATGAAAGCTCTTTATTACCCTCTAATCGCCACCATTTGTCTTATCGCGCTGTTTGCCTGTAACCAGCAGCCTGAAACCACCTCCGCCAAGCTTTCCTCGGAAGCAAACATTGAACATAAATTGAATTTTTACCAGATGGATTCTATGAAGGCTATCCTGGCCATTGCCGAATGGGATTCTATAAGGCCGATTATACAAAGCGCCATTGCAGCAGGCGGAAGGTCGGATGACACCACCATGGTGCCCATTGGCTTCCGTGTGCCTGTGCATGATATTGCTCGCATCGCGAAGATTGTTTCAGATACCACACAAAATATCTATGCAATCCTTGCCATACAACGTGATACAAATCATAAGGCCATCCAGCCCAAAATAACCTTGATATTCCGCGCACAAGATAGCCTTGGACGGCGTGTATTCTATGATTTCACAGAGCCTTGCCCTCCTTGTGCAATCCCTCAGATCTTACCAATCCGCCATTGATGACCGCTGTCTGGGATCAATTCTACCGAATTTCCGCACTTTCGTTGTTTTGCTTGCTATTGTCCTGCCCGATTGGCCTATGGCACTGGCGTCGATTGCCGCGGGCAATTCAAACCCTGGTACTCTATCTTGTCTTCAATTTTGTGATAGAAATCGCAGCCAGGTTCGCAGCTGCCCTGTTTCACCAGAACCTGCCCCTGCTACATTTGTATACCCTGGGTGAGTTTTTGTTGTTTTCCTTGTTTTACCGGCAGATTCTGGATGAACAGTCGCCGTTTAGAAAATTCTCCCGTGGCATAATTTTTACTGGTTCGGTCCTGATCCTGCTGAATACCCTGTTCGTTCAAAATATTTTGGAATTCAATTCCTACGCCAAAACCCTGGTGCAGGTGATGATCATTCTCTATGCCTTCGACTTTGCTTTTCGACTGCCCGAGCGGGAAGAACCCGGCGAAGCCTGGATGAAAGCACTCCACAGGATCAATACGGGCGTGCTTATTTACTACTGCGGCAGCCTGTTCATTTTTATGACGAGCCAATTTGAAAGCCAGGCGCGGGAGGCCTTCAAGATACTTTGGACGGTCAATAAATACCTGAATTTTGTCTTTCAGCTCCTTATACTTTTTGCGCTATGGATCCTGATTTTCCGGCCATCGAAATCGTCGTCTTCGCAGGTGCGGGCATTCTGATCATGATCGCTTTGGCATTGGTGGTACTGATTTATTCCGGCCGTGCGCAACACAAGATCCTCACCCAGCGCATGCAGGCGCAGGCCGCCGAGATTCGCCACCAACAGGAACTCGTGCAGCGCAACCTGGCTACCCAGGAAGAAGAACGCAAACGGATCGCCGGGAATCTGCATGACGACATCGGTTCCAAACTGGGCGTGCTTCACCTCGCCTTTCACCGCCTGCGTCGCAGCGAGAACCATACCGGGCAGTATGCGGCCTTGTACGAGGAAATCGACGGCCTTATCGCCGCTACGCTTGAAACGACGCGCCGCATTTCGCATGAGCTCCTGCCGCCGACACTTGAGGATTTCGGTATACTGGAGGCCCTGGAAGAACTCTGCGAGGGCATCCGAAAAACGGGTTCTGTAAAAATTGACCTCCGGTACAACCTCTCCCGCACGGAACTGGGCAATGTGACGACCGAACTTAATCTGTTCCGCATCGTCCAGGAACTGTGCAGCAACACCCTCAAATATGCTGAGGCCGGGCGCATCGGTATTCGCCTGACACGGACGCCAGAAGGCAAAAGCCTGCACTACGAAGACGACGGCCGGGGTTTCGACCCCCAGGCCTTGCTCAACCGCGGCCTGGGCATGAAAAACCTCGAAAGCCGCGCCCGGATCATCAACGGCACATGGACGATCCGGACAGCGCCGGGAGAAGGCTTTTCGGCAACTATCGCCTTTTAGAGCATACAGCCATGGAAAATCAATCCATATCGATCGCAATCGCTGATGATGAAGTTTTATTCCGCCGCGGCATGCGCCTCATTCTGCAAGATTATCCGGACATACAGGTTTTGTTTGAAGCTGAGCATGGCGAGGACCTGCTGGCTAAAATCCACGCCGCACCCGACCCGCCCGACGTGCTGTTGCTCGATCTGAAAATGCCTGTACTCGGAGGTGTGGAAACAGCCAGGGTTATCCGGGAACAATTTCCCTCCATTTCAATCGTCGTATTGTCGTCCTATGTAAGTAAATCCTTCATTCTCAATATGATCGAGATCGGGGCTGCCAGCTACCTGAGCAAGAATGCGCCCCCCGATGAGGTGGTGGAAACTATCCGCCAGGTATGCTCTCGCGGATATTATTACAATGCAATGGTTATGGAGGTCATTCGCGAAAGTATGATGAACAAACCGGCGCCAAGGCATGGAGGCGCCGGAGAGGCCGAACTCACAGCCCGCGAACGCGAAGTACTGCAACTCATCTGCGAGGAACTGACCACCCCCGAAATTGGCGAACGGCTCTTTATCAGCGCCCGCACCGCCGAGGGTCACCGCAACAACCTGCTGAGCAAACTCGGCTGCCGAAACGCGGCGGGGCTGGTGGTGTACGCCATCCAGCATGGGCTGGTGGAACTTGGGAGGAAATGAGCATCAAATCCGGTTCATCTCTTCCGCCGCGCCCGTCTGCCGCTGCCGCTGCGATTTTAATTTTTTGTTGCCAAACGTATTGGTCCACGAGAGCATGAACGTACGTTCCGCCATTTGGAAAGACGCGTCGGTCCGCAGGTTGATTTCCGGCTGATTCGTGCTGCCGTACCAATTGGTGGATTCCAGGAGGTCGAGGGCGTTGAAGCGCAGTTTGCCCCATTTTTCGCCGAAATTCTTTTCCAGACCCACATTCAGGGAGCCGGTGGCTTCCCAATAGGCGATGCCCCAATAGCCGGGCGCATCGTAGGTGCCTGAAATTTCGAGGGAAAAATGACGCGGCAAAGTGAACGTTTGGGTCGAGTTGAAGCCGTAATTCACGTTTTGAAGCCGGAATTTTTGCCCTTCCAGTTCGAAATCGATGTCGGTGGAATTGACGTAAAAGTTGTTCTGCATTTCCCACCATTTGGTCGGGTGCAGGGGGAAATACAAATTGGCGCCTGCCGTGCGCTGGCGCTCGAGGTTGTCCGGCCGGTTGATCTGCACGTTGGTCACCGGGTCCACCATGGGCACATAACGCATCGGGTCGTGCTCGATGCTGTACGACAGGCTGAACCGCCAGGATTGAAGACTGTAATCCAGTTTCAGGGCATCGGTGAACGAAGGCTGAATGGCCGGATTCCCGCCTTGCAGCGTCGTTGGGTCCACAAAAATCAACCAGGGCGCCAGTTGCCGGATTTGCGGGCGGCTGATGCGGCGGCTGTACGACAGGTTGAGGTTCTGCTTGTCGGTCAGTTTACGGCCGATAAAAACACTCGGAAACCAGGAACCGTATTCCCGGTCCACCACATTGGGCTGATCGGCGGTGCCGAGGTTGGTATTCGTAAATTCGTACCGCAACCCGCCTTTCAGGTCAGTTTTGGCGTCAATTTTTGAAGTAAATGAAAAGTAAGCCGCCGCCACATTTTCATTGAGGTGCGACAGCGAAGTGAGGTCAGGCATGACCGTCCAGTCCTGCTGGGGCGCGCGGTTTTCCACCCGGACGTCGTTGTCGAAACGCAGGGCGGTCATTTTGCCGCCCGTTTCCAGTTTCAGGCCCTCTCCAAAATTGATCGAATAATCGGCTTTGCCTACCAACACCTGAATCGGCGTTTTTTTACCGATGCGCAGGCCGCTTTCGGACACGAAATTCCCGTCGGCGTCCAGGTTCCGAAGCGCGTAATTGCTCGGGTTGTTGATGTCGTACCGGACAAAATCGGCGTCCAGATTGAGCGATTGGCTGCTGGTAAACTGATGCGCCAGATTGAGGTTTCCGGCAAGGGAACGGCTGTGGTTGGTCTCCGTGTTCGGCATCACCAGACGGCTTTCAACGGCGCCGTTTTTCAAATAAGTCACGTCATTTTCGGCCTCCATGTACCAGTTTCGGTCAAAAAAGGTGC
>JBGAJY010000170.1:0-11802 GCA_044224705.1 Saprospiraceae bacterium | reverse complement strand
GCCGGATTGATCCAGATCGGCCCAATGGCATAGGCCCCAGGGGCCAACCGGGGTTAATTCCTGCAACAGCGAGAAGTTTGCAGCGCCGTCGTTTTGAAAGACGGAAATATTTGTGTCGCAGAAAACGGCGATGTCCAGGTCCCCGTCGCCATCCATATCGGCCGCGGTTGGGATGCCCATACATTGCGACACGATATGCGGCGCGCCGAAATTGCCGCTGCCGTCGTTTTCAGCAAATTGCAGTGGAGGGTCGCCCAACAGATCCACATCCCCGTCGCCATCGAGATCGCACAGCTGGGGGTTCGGAATCAATACCTCGTTGGGCAAGGCATAGGCTCCGGCCCCCAGATTGCGCAGCCAGTAACTGTGAACAAAATTGAAGGGGTCATAAGGACGCCGGAGCAGGATATCCCGGTCGGTATCACCGTCCAGGTCAGCGAATTCGATGGCCGCCGGGTTAAAAGACAAACCCGCCACGTCCTGCCGGGGTCCGAACTGCCCGCCGCCCTGGTTGGAAAACCAGTACAACTTGTCGGAAGCGGCCACGATATCCTCGTCGCCGTCGCCGTCGAAATCGAATGATTCGACTTTCCCGGCGCCGATAACCTCGGGAACCATGAGATCACTGTACACACCACCCGCTGCAGAAACCCCTACCCGGGCCGCCCAGCCATAGCCATTGAGCAACGTTTCCTGCCGGCCGTCGCCGTCAAAATCCACGGTGGGCTGCGGGCCGTAACTGGAAGGGCCCGGAAGCAGATTAGGGCTCAAACTGTCCTGTACCTCGAATTGACCCGTGCCGTCGTTTTTGAGCCATTGACCGGTATTCACGACCATCAGGTCGGGGTAGCCGTCGCCGTCGTAATCGGCCGCGGCCATTGGACTGTTGCCCGGTACCGGCACAATCTCCATCACGAAGGTACCCGGCACGGGATCGTCCGTATTCCGGATCAGGGCGATCTGGCCAATTTGCCCGGTGTAACCCAACAGGTCGAGGTCACCGTCGCCTTCCACGTCGCCAATCCCGAACGTCCCGCCGCCGTTCGTTGTGAGACTGTGGGTCTCGAAGCCCCCGGCGCCGGTGTTGAGATACAAGGTTTGGATGCCCAACACGAGCACATCGGACAGTCCATCACCATTGATGTCGGTGATATGGATAGGTGAGGCAAAAGTGGGCAGGGTGGCTATGGATTGAGGATTGGAAAAATTGCCCTGTCCGTCGTTCGCCGCCCAACGCAGGTTGATGGCGAAAATGGCATCCTCCACCAGGATCAGATCATCGTCGCCGTCGGCATCCATGTCGGCGGCAAAAAGGTCGTCTAACGGAATACCATCGTCGTATTGCGCGACTTGTTCCACAAAATGGCCCTGGCCGTCGCCCGCATACCAGATCACCGGACCGTCGGACGGGCCGTATTCCCAGGTAGCGAAGTCGGGAAATCCGTCGCCGTTCAGGTCGGCAATAACGACCTGGTAAAGATCTAACCCGACGTCCAGCGAATCCGAAGGCTCGGACGGGAAGTGCCCCTGCCCGTCATTCCAGTACCAAAAAACGACGCGGCGATCGCCGTTCCGGGTGGCTACCAGGTCCGGGAATCCGTCGACGTTCAGGTCTGCGGCCTGAGCGGGATAGAAGAAGGTTTGTATACCGAAGAGGGTTTTTCCGGGAAAAAATTGGGCGTCGGCGGGAACAGCAGCGCCAAGCGCCAAAGTCGCCGTACATACAAAAAGCCAGGTTTTCATGGCAAAAAGAGTTTTTGGCACAACTTGAATCAGGGATTTCCGAGGACAGAATATTTTTTGACAGGATAAACAGGATATACAGGATCGATTCATGCCGGCCTTGCCGCCGTGTGCAGGTAAGCCGGCGGAGCCGGCGTATATCCTGTTTATCTTGTATATCCTGTCAAAAAATATTCTGTCCTCGAAACCCTCGATTCGCATGACCCATGTTTCAGATACGATCTTCTATTGTTTTACAAATTTCGCCGTAGCCTGCACTCGCCCTTCGACGACGACTTGCAGGAAATACAAACCGGGCGGCAAATCGCCAGCTTGTACGGTTTGCACAGTACGATCCGGGTCGGCGGGGTTTTCCAGAACAAGTTGTCCCATGACGTCCGTCACCCGGAATAGGGTTCCCTGAGCCGGAGTCGCGTACAATTCAACGGTAAATACGCCCGGGTTGGGATTGGGGTACAAGCGAAGCGCCGACCAGTTCGTGGCATCGCCGTTCTCCCGGTTGGCGGTTTTATCCCCGTCCGGCGTCACCCCGATCGGGCAATTGAAGGTGTTCAGATGCGCCTCGTACATCAGCTGCGGGGCGAGCCGCGAGGTGATGTGAATAAAAAGCGGCTGTGCCTGTGCGGGCAAGGTGTACTCGAAAATGTCCGACTGGCCGTTCGCGAGGCTATCGGTCGTGGATTTGAAACGGATGGAATAGGTCGGCGTGTAATTCGGGTTGCGTACCTCGTAAGGGTGGCCGCTTGGGGCTTCATACACGGACAGGTTGGCCGGTTCGATGGCCGTAATACCGTCCGGCAACTGAATGGCGGTGTAGATCATCTTGTTCGCGCAGTTGTTTTTCACCCTGATGCGGTACGTGCGATTACCGTCGGCATCGGCCGTGATCGTCAGGAGCTCGTATTTCATGCAGCCGATTTCCTTGATGTCGCAGGCCAGCGCTTCGCGGATATTGACCTCGAAACAGCAGGAGGCGGAATTGCCGCAACTGTCCAGCGCCGTGTAGCACACGTTGGTCGTCCCGGGCGGAAAAGCGCTTCCCGAGGGCAGCCCGGCCGTCTGCGACAGCGCGATACCGGGGCAAGGACAATCCGAAGCGGCAAGCGGCAGGTCGTAATTGGCCACCGTCGGTCCGGCGCCGGGGTCGATCCCGATGTTGACTCCTTCGGGGCAATCGATGGATACGTTCGAAGGCGCCGGAGTGAGGTATTGCAGCGTGTAGGTCACCACAGTATCGCAACCGACGGTACCGGGGATCGTGAGTGTCACGGTGCCGGGTTGGGTGTAAGCGGTGCCGCCCAGAACGATGGTTTCACTCGGGCAAAATGAAATGGTTTCAGCCCGCGTCGGCAAAGGCAACACGTTCAGCGTGTACGTCACCACCGTGTCGCAGGCATCGCCCAGGCCCGGCAGGGTTTCGACCACCGTGCCCGACTGCGTGTACGTCGTTCCGCCGATCGTAACCGACTCTCCGGCACAGAATTCGATCGTCTCGGCCCGCGTCGGCAAAGGCAATACGTTCAGCGTGTAGGTCACCACGGTATCGCAGGCGGCGCCCAGGCCCGGCAGGGTCTGGACCACGGTTCCTGATTGCGTGTATGTCGTTCCACCGATCACCACCGATTCCCCCGCGCAGAATTCGATCGTCTCGGCGCGCGTCGGCAAGGGCAACACGTTCAGCGTGTAGGTCACCACCGTATCGCAGGCGGCGCCCAGGCCCGGCAGGGTCTGGACCACCGTGCCCGGCTGCATGTACGTTGTTCCGCCGATCACCACCGATTCGCCCGCGCAGAATTCGATCGTCTCGGCCCGCGTCGGCAAAGGCAACACGTTCAGCGTGTAGGTCACCACCGTATCGCAGGCATCGCCCAGGCCCGGCAGGGTTTCGACCACCGTGCCCGGCTGCGTGTACGTCGTTCCGCCGATCGTAACCGACTCGCCGGCGCAGAATTCGATTGTCTCGGCGCGGGTCGGCAGCGGCAAAACGCTCAGGTTGGTGGTCACGATGCTGTCGCAACCGTTGGCGGCGGTGAACAAGTCGGTGTAAGTGCCGCTGGCGGCATAGACGTTTCCGTTAAAGACAAACGGCTCGTTTTCACAGGTCGTGACGTTTTGGGTAAATGCGGTGGGCGCATTGACCACAATGGTCACGCTGTCGTATTTGATGCAGCCGTCCTCGGCGGTGGCTTCCAGGTGATACACCGTGGTGCTCGCTGGCGATGCCGTGGGCGTGGAACAATCGGCGCAGCTCAGCCCAGCCGCCGGCGACCAGTTGAAGCTGGTAAAATTGCCATTGCTCGAATAAGTCAGTTGAACACTCTCGCCCGCACAGATGGTCGTGTCGGGTCCTACGGAGACAAAAAGACCGGGGCAGATACAGGGCGTATTGCAATACGTCACCGTTTGCAGACCGGTTTCGGTCGAGACGGCGCTTTGCGGTTCCAGTGCGATCCCGATATTGACGGCGTCGTAGTTTTGAGCATGTTGAAAATTGGCCAGCGTCAGGGTTTCGACGCCGATCGGTTGCACGAAGTCGCAGCCCGTTTCGGTGTTGCCGTTCTGGTCGAGTTTGATCAGGAGCAAATCGTTGGGCCCATAGCTGTCCGAGGCCATGGTGAGGTACAGGAATCCGTCGCGCTCCATGACGTTTTTGGCGATGTTTTTTCCCGAAATGCCCAGGCGTTTGGCCCATTGCACCTGACCCTGCTTATCGGTTTTGATCAAAACGCTGTATGCGAAATTGCCCAAAGCCTCCGAATACAAGTTGGCCACGAGGTAGTAGCCTCCGTCGGTGGACACGACGGCCGTGGCCCAGGGCCGGTCAAAACCGGCGATGACGTACTGTTTGGTCCACATAACATCACCAGTGAGGTTTGTTTTCGCCAGAACGAGATCCACAGGGCCGTTTGTATAGATGTCGAAACCCTGCAAATCGCCCGATGCCAGCACCACGATTTCGTTGTTGTCAATCACAGGTTCCACCGGATACATCCGGGTGTCGTTGAAACCGTCCGCCTCCGAAATGATCGAATTTTGCCACAAAAAAGCGCCCGTGTTCACATCATGCGCAAAGACGGAAGCCTGAAACCCGTCGTAATACCGGCGGCAGGCGCCGTATAAAACGCCGTTGTACACCGTGGAATAATAATCACCGCCATCGCCTGCGAGATCGTACCCGCTCACCGCGCCGGAATTTTTATCCAGCCGGATCAAATGGGTGCTGCCGCTCAACTCCGTCCCCGTCGCCACACAGTCGCTGGCGCCCACGTTGTGTATGTTGGAATAATTCACCCCGGTCAGGTACCGCACCCACACGAAGGAATGGCTGGCGATGTTGTAGCGGAATGCCGCGGAGCGGATTTCGCTGAGAAAAGCGGTTTCGTAAAAAGCCACGCCGATCAGGTCGCCCGAGTCGTCCACAAACATGTCGCGGATCTGCAACACGTCGTTGCCCAGGCGAAATGCCCGCGCCCAGAGGGGCGAACCGCCCTGGTCGAAACGAACGATCACAATGCTGTCGTTGCGCATGCCCGTGGCATAGAAATCGCCGCTGGGGTCGGGGAAAATATTGGGCTGCGAGCCGCCCATGTTGGTCAGCGACTGGATGAAGGTGTTGTCGCAGGGCTGTCCGGGGCTCGACAGTTTCAGGATCGTCCCGTCCAATCCGCAGGAATAACCCGCCTGGCCGCTGGGGAAAAATGCGCGAAACTGGCGGCTGGAGGAGGTATTTTCCGTCGTCCAGTTATTGCCGGCGTCGGTTGTTTTTAAAATGATGCTGGTGTTGTTGGCCAGATTTCCACCGATGGCATAGCCGGTGTTGGCATCCAGAAATTTGATGTCTGTCAGGAATCCGTTCGTCAGGCTATACGTACTCCAGGTATTGCCGCCGTTGATCGTTTTCAGGATGACGCCGGAATTACCCGGAATATTTCCACCCGACACGTACCCCGTATTTGCATCCGTGAAATAAACAGCGTGCAGGTTATAGTTCGGAGCAATGGTCTGGGCTGTCCAGCTGGCGCCGCCGTTGGTGGTTTTCAGGATGCGGCCGTCATAATCGGCGGCGTATCCTATGTTCGGGCTGGTAAAAAAAATGCCGTAAACCACCTGTTGAGGAGAAATATTGCCAGGGGAAACATCCATCCAGGAATTGCCGCCATCGGTCGTTTTCAAAATGGTGGTGAGGGCGCTTGAGAAGCCCCCGCCGATAAAGCCGGTGTTGGCATCCAGAAACCCGACGACCCGGAAATCGGCGGAAACAGGCGGATTGACCGCCGTCCAAGATGCCCCTCCGTCAACGGTTTTTCGGATCAAGCCCGCATCGCCCACCGCCCAGCCGGTGCCGGCGCTGGTGAAATAAACGGAGTAAAAACGATCCAGCGTTCCACTGTTTTGCGGCGTCCAGGACGCGCCGCCGTTCGTCGTTTTCAGGATAACGCCGCCGTAACCGACAGCGCATCCGTGAAGATCGTCGGTGAAGGAAACGGAGATCAGGTGTTCGCTGGTGCCGCTGGACAAAGGCGCCCAGGTTTGAGCGAATGCGCTCGTAACAACAAGAGAGATCAGGAGAACAAGCAAATGATGAATTTTCATTGGAATTTGATTTTGAGTGATCATTGGTGGTTTGAATTACCCCATCATCCACAGTGGCAACATTTTGTTACCGCGGAAATCGGGTTGTTCGAGTAACTGCAGGGTTGACTGATTCTTTTTTCGGAGTACCCATTTGAGGACTACCGACAGCTCAGGATGGCACACGGATGAAACCGATGCGACAGATATTCACGGATTTTGCCCTCTCATACGGAACTATCCGTATAAATCCGTCTCATCCGTGCGCGATCCTGAGCTGCCGGTAACTATTCTCAAAACAGCATCCATCAACACTGGGGTAAGCGGTCTTTCCGGTATTTACCCCAATCTCAGATTTTGATAAAAAATGCGCCGACCACCCGGCCGTCGCCGTCCACGTATTTCAGCAAACAAGCCGAAGCCGGCAGGGCCGACACGTCGATCAGGCTCGTTTCGGCGCCTTGCTGTAACGCCCTGCGCATCAACAGGCGGCCCTGCAGGTCATAAACCTGTATTTCTGAACCGCTGGTAGTGGATCGCGGAAAGCGAACAGTGAGCAAATCCGTCACAGGATTCGGCGACAGCAGGAGCGCTTCGCCGGCGACGGGCGCGGGGCGCGTCGAAACGTCTTCGTTCACTTTGGTTTGCACCCGGTTGGTGAGTACCGGCGGGTTGACGTCGAAGTAGATGCCCGCGCGGTTGTAGGCGCTTTCACCCGGTGAAAGCCCGGGTTTCAGCCGGATGGAGAAAGCGACAAAGCCGTGGCTCTGCGCTTCGTTGCTCAGGCTGTCGGGCAGGCGTATGTCGAGGAAATCGAATTGAGCGATGCCCTTTTCGGCATCGAGCGTTGCCGTGTAGGGATGGCTGGCGGCCAGCGGGCGGAAGGTATTCCAGTCGAGCGCCGCGTCGAGCGTGTCGAGGATGCGGATGTTCAATGCCTGGTAATTGCCCGTGTTCTGAAAGCGGACGGTGTACACCAGCTCGCTGCTGTCGGCGCTATAATCCGGCGGCAATTCACTGACGTTGACCAGTTTGTCGTTGGGGTCGTAGGAGCAGAGCACGGCCACGGGGTACAAAAACGTGTCGGCGTGGAGAACCGTCTGTCCGTCGGGAGCCAGCGCTTCGGCGATGCCGGCCACCACAGGCACGTCGCCCGCCACGGCCGGGGCCATGCCGATATACGCCGGGATGCTCCGGGTTTCGCCGGGCTGCAGGGGCGGCAACTGGTTCCAGATCATCGTGTCGCCGACAGCATAGTTCGGGCTGGGGTTGGAGCCGTACCACGTGAGCTGGGGGCCTGCGGAGAAGCGGTATCGCACGGAAGCGGGTTGACACCCGTCGTTCCGCATCGACAACCAAAATTGAACGGTGGAACCGCAAATCGGCGGTTGCGAAGTAACGAAGGAGCCGACCCGCGCGTAATTCGAATTGGGGCGAAAACCCAGCGCCAGGGGTGCATCGGGCAGAACGCTCAGGTCGAGTTGCAATGCCGCGGAGTCGGTGGTCAGCACCCAGCAGGAATCGGCCACGTATCCGAGCTGGTACAGGCCGGGCTGGACGTAGAACTGGAATTCGCCCGCGTCGTCGGTGTACGACAGGAGGGCGGCGGGGTCGAGCGTGAGGGTGATTCCGGGCAACACGGACTCGCCGTTTTCCTGTGTTCCATTTTCGTTGGAATCGAGGAAGCAGTAGCCGCGTACCGCCGGCAGCCCGATGAAATCGGGGAAGTAGGCCAATTCATCGGATTTGGTATAAATATATTCGAGGTCGCCATCATTGTCGAGGTCGGCCACACGCGGCAGTGTGGGATAGCCGCCTTGCGGATTGACGCCCAGCACCCGGCGGGCGCCGAAATTGCCGTTGCCCAGATTCGGGACCCACCCGAACGCATAATCGTTAAAGGTGCCGAGTACATCGGTTTTGCCATCGCCATTGAGGTCGGCATAGCGGGTATAAAAACTCAGCGCGGGGCTGAGCGGTTGCGGCGGCGCGGCGGGGCTGCCATCGCCCGGGTTTTTCCACCAGCCCAGGTAGGTGACAGGGTCGGAAATTCCGTCGCCGTCGACGTCGAATGCGTCTGCCTGCTCATAAGGGGAGAGGTCCCCGATCAAAATATATGGTCCGGCGAAAGTCCCCGACCCGTCATTGCGGTACCAGACCAGATCGGTTTTTAGGCGTACCAGCAGGTCCGGGTCCAGGTCGCTGTCGAGGTCTTTGGCCTGGAGGAGATAACTGGAGTCGCTGCCCGGGTCCACAAAAACCGGGAGTCCGAAATGGCCGCTGCCGTCGTTGGACATCCAGGCTATGGCGGGAAGGGTGTCGTTGTCCAAAGAAACGAAAAGGTCCTCGTCGCCGTCGCCGTCCGCATCGGCAGGGAAATTGTACACCCCGGTCGTGTGGGTGATCGTTTCCGGCGGCCCGAACTGACCGCCGCCCAGGTTTTTGTACCAGGCGAGTTCGTGCATGGGATGAACGCCGCCGTAAACGTCCTGTTTGGACACTAGCAGATCGGAGGCGCCGTTCTGGTCAAAATCGACCGGGGTCATAAAGAGGAGGTAGTATTCTTCCTGGTCGATGATTTGTCGCTCGCCCCACTGGTTGCCGCCGAGATTGGGATACCAGCCCACCCGGTAATCCGGCCCGGCATTGATCCAAATGTCGGTCAGCCCATCGCCGTTGATGTCGGCCGTTTCGAGGCGGCCAATGTATTGCACTTCGGGCGCTGCAAACTTCAGGGGGCCGAACTGCCCGCCCCCTAAACTGGGGATAAAGGCGATGCCTTGTTTATCGAAAACGATGTCCTGATGGCCGTCTTCGTTCAGGTCATGCACGAAAATGGTGTTGATACCCAGCGTGATGACCCCATTGAGGAGCAGATGCATGGAGAACTGGGCGTTGCCCGCGTTTTCAAACCAGACGAGGGTGTCGGCGCCTTTGAACACGACGTCCGTGTCGCCGTCGCCGTCGAGGTCGCCCGAGGCGGCGTTGTAGAAAGACGACCATTGAAACCCGGCGAGCGAGGGGTCCAGCAGTTGCGGACTGTCGAATTGGCCGTTGCCGAGGTTGCGCAGCCAGCGGTTGTCGGACGCCCCGGAATAGGTTGGCAACAGGTCGGGCAAGCCGTCGGCATCAAGATCGACGAGTTCCACCCCGCCGAGGTAATAGGGCGGAATGAGCGCAGCGAGTTGAGGAACAAACTGGCCGTTACCCAAATTTTTGAACAGCCGGATCGTGTCCGTTTGCGCACCGAAGGTGAGGATATCTTTCCAACCGTCGTTGTCGGCATCGGCAACTTTGAAAAGCGTTTCCGGCACATTTCCAAGCAGGTGCATGACCGGGAAATTCCCTGTGCCGTCGTTTTCATGCCAGCGCAGACCGTCGGCCATCACCAGCAAATCGGGATCGCCGTCGTTGTCGATGTCGGCCGTTTCGGCACGGGTGTAAGGCATACCCACGTCCGGAACAAGCACCGGCTGGGCAAATTGGCCGCCGGGCATTTGCAGAAGCACCTGCATCTCACCCGGGTATTGGGGAGAAATGACGTCCATTCGACCGTCGCCGTTGAGGTCGGCAAACAACGCGCCGTCCAGCAGGGAATAATTGAACGGAAAGGTGTCGATGACTACAGGATTGGCGATGTGCCCGGCGCCGGTATTTTCGTACAAATGCAGGATGGAATAGTCGAGTCCGCCGATATAGTCGAGGTCGCCGTCGCCGTCCCAATCGCAAGGCCGGTGGTGGTATTCGTAGAACGGCGAGTAGGCAATTTTTACGGGGGGCGTGAACTGGGCGCCCGCCTGGCAGAGGCTTGCCAGGACGAAGTACAGGATCAGGATTCGTTTCATGTTGTGGAGCGTTTCAGATTGATCGGGTTGCGTTTCCGCCATACATCCGGTCTGCAGGACTTTTGTTACCCTGCGCTGTTGCTCCAAAATTGAGCGGGCAGCCCACTGGGCTGCCCGCTGAAATGATGGCAGGCGGATTTTGCCTGATAGGCGGTCCGGAGAAGCTGAAATTCGGTGTTCCCAAAAATCAGGGCGCGCCTGAAAATTGGATCCGGGTTGCGAAGTCCACGCGAGATGGGTATTTTTTAGCGCACCGCTATACTTCCCTTAGTTACCCCGGCCCTGAGCGGCCGGTACGTATCGCCTTTGGTCGCCACACCGAAAGCAATGGTCTGGTCGCTGTTGGCAGTGGGTGCAACAGCCCACGCGACATTTCCGGCATTGTCGTACTTGACGACGAAAAATTTATTGTCGGTATGCCCATTCACCGTTTGAAAGGTTTGGCAGTCCATATTGTACGAGTTATTGGGCTGACTGTATCCGATCAGAAAGGTGTTGCCGGAATGGTCGGTTGCGATGCCTTGCGCATACTCGTTCTGGGCGCCGCCCATTTTTTTTGCCCATTGAACAGTGCCGCTTCCGTTGAATTGGGCAATGAACAAATCGGTGGTAGCGGAGCTGTTATTGGTCAAATTAATACCCGAGATATTGGCCGTTTGGGTGTACTCTCCGGCGATATACAAGTTGCCCGCGCCATCCAATTCAATGCCGTCAGCAGGTGTTTCGCTGCCGGAGCCGCCTATGTTTTTGGCCCAAACCAGGTTGCCCATGAGGTCGTACTTGACCAAAAGCATATTGTTGGAACCATTGAACGCGGTGCTCCCCGGCAGACTGATCGGCCCTGCGGCATATTTCGCGATGCAAAAACTGTTTCCGGCCGCGTCAGCGACAATGCCCCTACCCCTGGCAGCTGGGGTGTTGGTACTGATTTTCGACCAGAGCAGGGCGCCGGAATAGTCGTAACAATGGATGAAAATCTTGTTGTTCGTCGAACCCGTGACGAAAATCCGCTGCTTGGCATCGCTCACTGCGATGTCGTCAGGCCGCTGCTGGCCACCACCAACGAATTTGACCGCCCACTGCACCGCGCCGGCGGCGTTGTAACGGGCGACAAAACACTCGTCGTCCGTGGTGGAGCCTGAGATATTGGCCGTTGTGGCCGTAGTACCGTTGAACGTCAGGGTTCCCCTGAAATAGCCGGTGACAAAAATGTCGGAGCCGTTGGTCGTCACGGCATTGGCATACGGAAAAAGAACGCCCGGTCCGCCCATGGACACTGCCCACATAAAACTGCCGCTGGGATTGGTTTTTGTCAGGAAACAACCTGAATTGCTCGAACCCGCAACGGGCAGCGGGCTTGTACTGCCGAATACGGCCGATCCTGATGAATAATTGCCGAATACGTAATTGTTTCCGCTGGCGTCGCAGGTGACGTCGGTCGCCAATTCGTACCCTGTTCCGTTCGATTTGACTGCCCAGGTCCATTGTCCGAAAACCGAACTGATGGAGCAGGTTAAAAATATGATTGCGAGGATTCTGTACATTGTTATTCAGTTTTAAGGATGAATTAATGGTAGGAAGGAAAGCGGCATTTTCTTCCTCACTGTGCGACGAATTTTTCGACGGCTAACACCTTTCCTTC
>JBGAJY010000169.1:0-11989 GCA_044224705.1 Saprospiraceae bacterium | reverse complement strand
AAACACTAAGCACAAGAGAACGATGGAGGCGTGGAACCGTTGGCTGGGGCACCGCGTTGATGTTGTATGCCGGCGCCAGGGGAGTTGTCAAAGGTGCTCCGCCGAGAATTACCAGCCCGCGGGGATGGAGATCTTTGAAAGGGGAGTTTGCAGAAATGGGGAAAGGGATTTGGGAGGATATCAAGCGTTTTTTTGAACGAGGAGAAGAAAAACCTTCAACCGAACAGCCGTCTCAGAGAAGGAGTGGAAGGCAAACTGGTGAGGCAGGCACTGCTTGGGAGGACCAAGTTAGAAGTATGACTGGAGGGCAAGAGGAGATAATTCAAGGTCGTCAAATTGATAGCGTCACACCAGAGGAATTAATACAAGCTAAAGATGTAAATCCAAGCTCTGCAAAAAACTTCCTGAGTAAAAGCACCAGAGCTCAGATAAAAGAGACGATTCGAATAGCAGGAGAATTAGGGAAAAGGGCTGTTTTTTGGTTTAGGAATGAGCCATTACCAGAAATTAGAAGTTATATTGAAGAGCGTGGAGGTATAGTAAGAACAGGTACAAGTTATATTACGCCGTTCACTGGATCAAGAGATCAAGACGAGGAGTCAGAATAATGAATTAAAAGAATATTGATGATTATCTTAAAAAGACATGGCATATTACTATACTGTTAGAGGTTGGATTGAGGCCGATGCTGAATCGTACCTCTCTCTTAAAAAAAGTTTACAGAAAAAGGAGCAACTGCACCCAAATGATGATGTTTATCAATTATACATGAAAGGATGGGTGTTAAACGAGCATGAAATTAACTGGACAAGGTTCATGTTTTATGGAGCAGATGTCACTCAAAAAGGCATAGATTTGTTATATGATATTATCAATGACTTTATCAATCAAAAACTAGGCATATCTGGCTATTTTCAAATACAAGGAGAAGACGAGTTAACGTGTTCTGTATTAAAAATTTCAAATGACGAACTGATAAGATTTCAAGATAGAAATCCCTAATTCCACCACCCATGCCCACCCTCTCCCTCGCCATTCAGAAAGGCGGCTCCGGTAAAACCACCACCGCCGTCAACCTTGCTGCCGCGCTGAAGCAGGTCGGGAAAAGCGTGCTGCTGGTGGATATGGACCCGCAGGCCAATCTGACCCAGGCCCTCGGCATCCGGGAACTGCCGGCCCTGACGCTCTACCACCTCCTGCAACAGGAAGCCAACGGCCAGGAAGCCCGCGTGCGCGAGGCCCTTCTGGCCACCCCGGCCGGCCTCGATCTGCTGCCCGCCTCCCTCGAACTGGCCAATGCCGAACTGGAACTGGTCAGCGTGTACGGCCGCGAAAATATCCTCAAAAGTCTGCTCAAACCCCTTGTCCCGGCTTACGACTACATCCTCATCGACTGCCCGCCGGCCATCGGCATGCTCACCGTGAACGCTCTCGTGGCCAGCGATACTTTTATCATGCCCATGGTGGCGGAATTCTTCTCGCTCATGGGCGCGCGCAGCTTCATGAAAGCCGCCGACCGCATCCGCCGCATGAACACCCGCCTGACGCTGACGGGTATCGTGCTGACGCTCTTCGACGAACGTAAGATCATGAACCGCCAGGTCATGGAACAATTACAAGCCGAATTCCCAGGAAAGGTATTCGGAGTCAAAATCCGCCGGAGCATCGCACTGGCGCATTCCCAGGAAAAAGGGCAAACGATCTTCCAATACGATCAGGTCTCAAACGGCGCCATGGACTACCTCCAACTGGCAGCCGAACTGCTCGAACGCATGAAAAAAACCGAAAACGAAGTATAGTCCGGCAGTCTCCATCCTCGTTTTCTCAAAAAAAACCGGCCATGAAATCCTTGAGTACGCACCGCTCGCGCCGCCACCGCAACCCGCAAACACAGGAACAAACGGAACAGCCGTTTTTTTCCAAAACGAACGAGACGCCTGAAAGCCGCAGCAGCCGGCCTTTTTTCCAGGCCAAGCTGAGCGTGGGCCAGCCCGGCGACCCCTACGAACAGGAGGCCGATGCCGTGGCACGGCAGGTGGTCGATCAGCCGCATGCCGGAACGCCCGTCGTCCAGGAAAAGGAAATCTCTTCCGTGCAGCGACTGGCTACTCCCGAAGAGGACAAAATGCCCGGCACCAACGACGCCCGCATGGAAGAAGATAAAGCCATCCAGGAAAAACCGGAACTGCAGCGCAAGGAGGCCGAGGAGGAAGAACTTCAGGCCAAAGAAGAAGAGGAAGAACCCGTGCAAATGAAGGAAACGGATAAGGACGAACTTCAGGCCAAAGAAGAAGAGGAAGAACCCCTCCAGACCAAACCCACCGCATCCGTTCCTGCAGGAGCCAGCCGGCAGGTCGGACAAAAAATCGGACAAAAACAGGGCAAGGGACAGGCCTTCTCCGGCCCGGCGCTGGCCGGTATGGAGGCTGCATTCGGCGCCGATTTCAAAAACGTGAACATCCACACCGATAATGATGCAGTGGCCCTGAACCAGCAATTATCGGCTCAGGCATTTACCCACGGTGAAGACATTTTTTTCAATGCCGGCAAATACCGGCCCGAAACCAGCCAGGGAAAAGAGCTGCTGGCACACGAGCTGACCCACGTGCTGCAACAAAACGGCGGGAAGCCGAAGAGTATTCAGCGCAAAGAAAACGTGGTCACCAGCAATGAAGCGGAAGCCGCCGAAGCGCAAAAAATCATCGACCGGATAAAAAGCGATTACGGCATCGACGTGAACTCCGAATCCGGCGTCGAAGCGATCAAAAAGCAGTACGCCCTGGTGCCCCAATCGGTGCTCGACACCCTGAAAGTGAAGGATTGGGACTATAAGGAACTGGTTGCGCTGGAAAAAGCCTTGTCTCATTTCGCCCCGATTCTGGGTACGAAAAGAGCCGAATCCACCAGGTCCGGGTCGGATCAGGAAATCACTTCGGCAAGCAAGGTCGACCAGGCCATCGACAAAAACAGCCCGACGGGGGTTCTCGACACCACCACCCTCGGCGAGTTCTTCGCAGCGTCGAAAAACTTTTCCATGTTCACAGCAGGTACAGGCAGTACGGTGGACTTTACCGACAATAAAAAACAACTTGAAGGCACGGCCATCCACGAGATCGCCCACGGCTTGTTGAAATATGCGCTGCCCGACTTTGTAAAAGCCATCAAATACTGGACCGACGCCAATACCAAAAGCGGCATGGAAGGCGCCGAAGCGCCCATCACCGCCTATGGCGGGAAAAACGCCGGTGAAGATCTGTCAGAGTCCGTCATGTATTATTTCGTCGAACCGGATACGCTCAAAAACGGCGTGGGCGACAAGGAAAAAGGAGCAACCGGCAACGCTTGTCCGGAGCGTTTCGCTTTTATAGAAAAAACCGTAAAAGATTGGAGCAAACCGAAATAACCGGATTTTTGCCTGGTACTATGATGCGAAAACATCCCATTTCAAAACCGAGCGTCTTCTTTTCGCTCATTTTTTCGTTTTTCTCCTGTCAATCAACCAGCCCTATGCAAGGCGAACAACATATTCTCGACACCTGGATGAACATGCGAAACCTCAACCGGCAAGAAATCATGCAAAAACTTTCTGCCGGGCAGGAGCATGTCCAATTCAACCTGAAGTATGAAAAACTGGCTCCCGTCGACAAAATCCATAACCCGGAAAAACACCCGGGCCATTTCTATTTCCAGGGCGATCGACTGGTCATGCTGTACGTCGGTCAAGGCGAAGAAATCGGGCACCTCAAAATGTCCAGGCTGATAAAAAAATTTGGCCAGCCCGTTGAGCTGGACTCCCGGGCCGGCAAGTTCCCGCATTACGTTTTCCCGAAAAAAGGTTTTGCGTGTTCGGCAGACGGAGAGCAAATCCTCTTTATCGAAATCTTCCCGCCCTGCACTCTCGAGTATTATCTCGAACACATCTACGAGCAGCCTATCCCCTTCAGAAAGTAAATCTCCCGCATTCCATGGTCACGATTACGAACAATGCAGCAACCGTGGAAACGGCATTGGCCTATCTCGCAGAGCAGATCAAACAACGGCTCAAGGAAACTTTCAACCCCGCAGAAGTCTCGGACGATAGCTCCAACGGACCGGAACGCGAGGAACAATACGATTTGTTCCACACGCCACTTCGCAAAGACGAATACCTTCTTTTCCTCCTTGCTCTCGCCCCGCATCTCCGACCTCACCTTTTCGACGAACTCATCCAGCAAAACATCCCCAAGGCGGGCGACTTTCCTCAGATCGGCGGCGTACGCGGCAAAAATTTCCGCGGTTTTCTGCCCACCGGCGAAACCGCCCTGTTCCTTCTCGCCGGCAACGACCTGAAAAAAAGGCTGGACGTGCAGGAGCTTTTCAGCACCGAGCATTTTTTTTACAAGAAAAATATCCTCACGCTCGAGTCTGTTCCGCCCGGCGAGCCACGCATGAGCGGCCGCATCATCCTGACGGAGGAGTACCTCGAATTGTTTACCACAGGCAAGGTAAGCCGACCGGCATTCAGTGCCGAATTTCCGGCCCGGCTGCTGGAAACACAGCTCGAATGGGACGATCTGATCCTGGATGCCGATATCCTGGCGCAAATTCACGAGCTGGAAACCTGGGTGCGCCACAACGCCGCTATGCTCCGCGACTGGCAAATGGCCAAACGAATCAAACCAGGCTATCGCGTGCTCTTCCACGGCCCTCCGGGGACAGGCAAAACACTGACTGCCAGCCTTTTAGGCAAATACACCGACAAAGACGTGTACCGGATCGACCTGTCTACCGTCGTCTCCAAATATATCGGCGAAACGGAAAAAAACCTGTCCAACCTCTTCGACCGCGCCGAAGACAAAAACTGGATCCTGTTCTTCGACGAGGCCGATTCGCTGTTCGGCAAGCGTACCAATGTCCGCGATGCCCACGACAAATACGCCAACCAGGAGGTGTCGTACCTGCTGCAGAGGGTGGAGGAATTCAACGGACTGGTCATTCTGGCCTCCAACATGAAATCGAATATCGACGACGCATTTATGCGACGGTTCAACGCCATCATCAAATTCCCGCTGCCCGACGAACCCGAGCGCGAGATGATCTGGCGAAAATGCTTCCCGCCGGCAGTCGAATTTGAAAAAATGTCCAATGGCCAGGACGCCGATATCCCCCGTCTGGCCGCGCGATTTGAACTCTCCGGGGGCAACATCATCAACATTGTTCATTTCGCCTGCTTGCGCGCGCGGGCCAGGGCATCGAACCGCATCACGTGGGAAGCCGTGCGGCAGGGCATCCAACGCGAATTCGCCAAAGAAGGCCGGGTTTTTAAGGATTTGGTGTGACAGCTGGCGCCGCAACCCCAAAAATCATTTTTATTCGCGCCACAAACTGCCCGGAACCCACCAGCCTTTGCCGGTTTTACAATACATTTCAGGCTGAAAATCCGAACTATGCTCACCCTTCTCTCCGTCGTCATCGGTATCGTTTTCGTCATGTTGTTGTTCAGCCTCCTGACCACCACGGTCATGGAGATGATCGCCGGGTTTTTCTCCCTGCGGGGCAAACACCTCGTTCAGGCCCTGGAAAACATGCTCGGCGGCAAAACCAAAGACTTCCTGCGCCACCCCTACTACCGCCAACTCACTATGAACGCCAACGTGCGCGACGAAAAACGCGCCGCGGAAAAAGCATTCCCCTCTTACATCGGTTCGGGCACGTTCAGCGCCATTCTGCAGGACATCCTCGACGGCGAACCCCAGGAACGCATCAGCGAGCGGGTCAATGCCCTGCCCGAAGGCGAATTGAAAAAAGTGCTGACCTTCCTCTGGCGCGAAGCCGAGGGTAATGCCACCGCATTCCGGACCAAAACCGAAGAGTGGTTCAACGAGGTCATGGACCGCGCCGGCGGCTGGTACAAACGCAAAACACGCACCTGGCTGCTGCTCGTCGGAGGCGTCATCACCGTGATGTTCAACGTCGACGCGCTCCAGATTTATAATAATCTTTCGGTCAATGCCACCCTGAGCAATTTCGTCGCCGACGCGGCCACCAGCTTTGTCAATACCCAACCGGAACCCGCGGCCATGGCGGCCAATCCCGATTTTTTCGCCGCTCAGCAGCGCGTGGCCGAGCTCGTCAACAACAACATCAGCGTCATCGGTTCGCCGCTCGGGCTGGGCTGGAGCGAGATCGACTGGTCCAAAGTGAACAAGCAATGGTGGCTGTACAAAATCATCGGCTGGCTCACCACCACCATCGCCCTTTCCCTCGGCGCCACTTTCTGGTTCGGCATCCTCAAACAACTCATCGGCCTGCGCAGCAGCGGCCCGGCAGCCGGAGCCGGTTCGGGACTGACCCAGGCGTCACAAAGTGCCCCTCCGCCTCCTGGCAGTTTCCTGACACAACCCGTTTCCGACAGCCCCCTGGAAAGCATCAGCCGCGGCGCCCGCAAACCCAAAGCGCCCGAGGCGCCCGTTAAAAAAGAAATGCCCGACGGCTAACCTTTCCGTTCACTCAAAATCCTTAAAATCAGTAACCAATGAACAACAACACCATCAGTCTCATTTCCCTGGCCGCCTCGCTTTTGTTCACCGGCGCCTATCTCTCCAGTGCCATCAGCGGCCGCCGCGAGGTCAAGGAACAACTGCGCGAACTCAAAGCGGAACAACAGCGCACCATGCGCATGGTGGATTCCATCAACACCGACTACGCCCGGAAAAAGCTGGAATTTCTCCAGATGAACCAGAAACTGTACAGTCAACTGGACACCATCCTCGACCTTAAAGTCGTCAATTCACAACGCTTGCGCGACGTGGAAGGCAAAGTACGCGACCAGCGCCTGCTGCTCGACGACGACGTGCGCGACCTGAAAGACCTGCTGAAGGACCAAGGCATTCATTGACAACGCCTTCGTATCCCTTGTTTTTTCACCCTTTTTCAAAAACTCCGTTTATGAAGTTCCAAATGAAATTGCCGCTCTTCCTTTTTGTGCTCCTGACAGCCCGGATCGCCGCACAAACACCAGGGATCGAAACATTCCAATTGATCCAGAAAACCGACACCCTGCCCATCAATGTCGCCGTGGCAACCGACGCCAACGCACTCGTTCATCAAAAAGACCTCCTCAGCCCCACGACCTTCCCCACCGTCACGCTCTCGCGCAATGTTTTCCGCAAAATCGTCGACATCAACAACCGGCAAAACAGCCTGGCGGAAGTCGTTTTTCAGGAAAATCAGCTGCTCCGCGAACGCGACACCCTCAATTCCCGCCAAATTGCCACCCTGACGGGCATCACCACCGTTCAGCAACGGCAAATAGAGGCCTGCGAGCAAACCAACGCGATACTCAACCAGTCCATCAATTCGCTCAACCTCCAACTCAACCAAACCCGCCAAATTGCCAACGACAACAGCAAAAACGGCTTTGGAAAAAGAGCTATGGGCATCCTTTTGGGCGGCGGAATCGGCCTCGGCCTCGGCGTGATCCTCGGCGTGATCGCGGCGAAATAACTTTTCCTCGACCTGATCGTTCCATTCAATCCATTCTTTACCCGCAACTCAATTGTAACCGATGTTTAACTCCTTGCAACAAATCATTGCCGGTGGCCACGATACGACCACAGACGAACTCAATCTGCCCGAAAACCAGCCTGCAGCCCTCGAGCTGCAATCCCGCCTCGTCGACCTCGGCATCCTCGACCCGGTCATCGATGGTACTGCCAACACGGTTTTTAAACCCGTTGGCAAAGGAGACGGGAAAATCGGGCTGAATACCCGCGCCGCTATTTTTGAATTTTGCCGGCTGGCCAATATCCCATACGTCGATCGTCTGCTCAGCATTTCTTTGTTAAAAGCCCTCGTAAAAGCCGACGCCGACCATCTCACCCCCGTCGATTTCACGACCCGCCTCGTCGACCTCCCTTCCACCATCCTGGCCAAACGCATTTTGCGGTTCATGCGTGCCCAAGGTTATTGGATCGCCCGCAGCCCCAATATGTACAACATCGTTTACATCGAAGGCATGAACGAAGACGGCACGCTCAACGACGACCGTTTCGACGAATGGAACGACCGCCGGCTGGTGATCCACGTCGGACCCGGCGGGGTGCCCGAGCTGCTGGTCAATGACCAGGGCACCACCGAGCCAGGCGCTTTCTACACCAACCGGCCGCTCAATGCCCAGGGCGCCGCACGCATTGCCTTCGGTCAATACAAAGCCTGGGTTGACGGCCTGCACCAGGGCTGGCAACCGGCGCTCGTGCAACGCGAAAACATCAAAGTCCACCGCGACCTCAACAAAGACGGCAAGCGCTCCGCCAACGATCCCATCGATATAGGCAAGACCTTCGGCGTGAACCAACACTCCACCAGCCCCAATCGGACGCCCGACATGGTCGGACCGTACAGCGCAGGATGCCTCGTCGGACGCCGGTACCAGTGGCACCAGAAATTCCTGACCATCGTCAGGAAAGACGTGCGGTATCAAATGAACAAAGGCTACCTTTTCATGAGCACCATTATCCCCGGCGACGCCTTTGTTGCCTGGGTGATAAAAGACGAAAAAATTCGCCCGCCACAGTAGATTTTATTCTTTTGAACGGGAAACAGGCGGCCGGAAACGTCGTTTTTATCACTGCATCGCAGCCGGATGGCCGGCTTGCATGTGCAATGTTCGGACCCAACCAATTCAACTACTATCATGTACAAAGTCAAATACGGCGGTAAAAAAGGCAAAACCTTTAATCTGGTGGAAAGCCCCGACCTGGTCGCCATCCGCACAAAAGGCAACCAGGAAATCGAAACGGTAAAGGTGAGCCGCGAAAGCCGCGAACTCATTAATGAATCCACGGAAGTCGCGGCATTTCCCGAAGCGGGGATTACCGTGCGTCGCGTGAGCGCTGCCGATGGGCTCGAATCGACCGCGGGTATCACCGCCCAGCGCGACCTCACCCGCTCTACCCTGAAACAGGAGGAGAACATCCGCTTTGCCGGGCGGGTATTGCAGGACGCCGATAGCGGAGAGGTGATGCTCTACACCGAGAACTTTTTTGTCAAATTCAAAGACGACGTGGCCGAAGAGGACTGCCTCGCCCTTTTGAAAAAATACAACCTGACGATCAAGAACAAACTGCCCTTTGCGCCCAATTCCTGGTTTGTGGAAGCCACCGAAGGCACCGGGCTGAAGGTGTTCGAGATCGCGGAAAAGATTCTCGCTGAAAAAATCGTCGAATACTGCCACCCCGAACTCGTGCAGGAACGGCGGTACAAAGTGATCCATCCGGGGCAATGGCACCTGGCTAAAACCGTCATCAACGGCAAAACCGTCGATGCGAACGTCAACATCGAAGCAGCCTGGGCTACTACCCGCGGCAAAGGCGTCACCATCGCAGTAATCGACGACGGGGTGGAAATTGATCATCCGGAATTTGCGGGCCGCATCGTGCACCCTTTCGACGCCACCACCAACGACCAGGACCCTCGCCCCAAAGACAAAGGCGACAACCACGGCACCGCCTGCGCCGGTATGGCCTGCGCCGCCGGGCTGAAAGACGGCGCCTCGGGTACCGCTCCGGAGGCCTCTCTGATGCCTATCCGTCTGCGCAGCGGCCTGGGCAGCATGGCCGAAGCCAACGCATTCGCCTGGGCTGCCGACCACGGCGCCGACGTGATCTCCTGCTCCTGGGGACCCACCGACGGCGAATGGTGGAACCCCGGCGATACCGTCCACAATCGGCAGACCGGCTTGCCCGACAGCACCCGGCTGGCTCTCGAATACGCACTCAACAAGGGCCGCAAAGGCAAAGGCTGCGTCATCCTTTTCGCCGCCGGCAACGGCAATGAAGACACCGCCAACGACGGATATGCCAGTTATCCCGGGGTGATCGCTGTGGCCGCCTGCAACGACACCGGCGTGCGAAGCGTGTACAGCGATTTTGGCGACGCGGTGTGGGTTTGTTTCCCCAGCGGCGATTTCGGATGGAAACCCTTCAAACATCCCGCGCCCATCAGCCAGGGCCTCCGCACCGTGGACCGTTTGGATAAAGGCGGATACCAGGACAGCAACTATACCGATACTTTCGGTGGCACCTCGGGCGCCTGCCCGGGCATGGCGGGTATCGTCGGGCTGATGCTGGCCGCCAATCCCGATCTCGGCACCCGGGAAGTCAAGGATCTGTTGCGTTTTTCCTGCACGGCCATCGACCAGGCCGGCGGCGAATACGACAGCAACGGACACAGCATTTACTACGGCCATGGCCGCATTGATGCCGGATTGGCTGTGGAAAATGCACTCAAAACCAAGGTACAGGCAGATGGTCCGCAAATTGAAGGTTCGGTAAAATTCAGCCCCGGTGGCGAGATTCCCTTGCAATCCGGACAGTGGACCGGCAATTTCAATCCGGCCCGCAAAATCGTTGGCATGTCGCTGCGTCTGAAATCGGCGCAAAACGGCCTGAAACTCCGCTACCGCACCAATGTGTCAGGAGTAGGTATCGTGCAAAGCAAAAAAGAAGGCGAATACGTGGGCGGCGACAGCAAAAAGCGCCTGCTGGGTTTTGCGGCCGAACTGGAAGGCTCCGGCGCCAATCAATACGAGATCGAATATTCCGTCCGCCTGAAAGGCCTGGCCACCCCTGCATCGGCCAAAAACGGCGCTATTTGCGGCACGGAAAAGAAAACCGGCAAGACCATTGAAGCCATTTCCATCATGCTTCGAAAAAAATAAAGCACTACCCGTTGCTTTTTTACAACAGCGCTTATCTTTGCCGCCGCTTTCAGCATTTGGGGGTTTAGCTCAGCTGGCTAGAGCGCTTGCATGGCATGCAAGAGGTCACCGGTTCGAATCCGGTATCCTCCACAAGTAAAAGCCAACCTTCCGGTTGGCTTTTTTATTTGCCTTCCGGGCACGATGCATTTCCGGGCGGCTCAATTTGTCCAATTTAACCCCAGCCAAAAGGTTGGGGTTACTTATTTTCGCCTCCCGCGAGGGGCATTAGCTCAGTTGGCTAGAGCGTTGCGTTCGCATCGCAAAGGTCACCGGTTCGAGTCCGGTATGCTCCACAAAGTTTTCCAATCGGGCAATCGCTTCGGGTGATTGCCCGATATTTTTTCAAAAATAACATTAGAGCACGTTGGGGATTTTCCGCTGGCGGTAAATCTTAAACAGCCGCCTGCGCCGCCCTAAACTGCTCCGGCGCAACCCCCGTATATTTTTTGAAAAACCGCGTGAAATACGCATTGTCTTCAAAATTCAGCGCATCGGCGATCTGCGAGATCATCAGGTCAGAATTGACCAGCAAGCGCTTGGCTTCCAGCAGCACGCGCTCGCGAATGAGTTCTCCGGCGCTTTTCCCCACCACGTCATTGGTGAGTGCATTGAGGTGATTGGGGGTCACGAACAGGACCTCCGCGTATTCCTTGGGCAGCCTTTTATCCCGAAAATGCAGCTCGATCAGTTTTTCAAACTGTCGCATCAGCGCCACGTTGTGTTTGGACGCGTTGTCGCGAAAGGCATTCGGCGCGGCTCTTGACAGACGCACCAGTACCGTGATCAGCATGCCGCGCAGGATGTCCATTTTAAAGTCCGCCTCGCGGCCGAATTCTTCGAGCATTTGCGCCAGCGTTTGTTCCACCTCGGCACAGCACGACATGTCCAACGTATTCACAGGGCTGCCGCTGATGGTATTGAACAAAGGAAACTCCCGCACAAAATGTGGGTTGTGACAAATGGCCGTAAAAAACGACTCGTTGAAATTGACCAGGTAGCCATCCACGTCCGCATTGAAATTCCAGCTGTGAATTTGCCCGGGGCCCATGTAATAAATCTGGTGGGGCTTTACCTCAAAAGTCTGAAAGTCGATGCCGTGGCTGCCGCCGCCTTGCGTAAAAAGCACGATCTGGTAAAAATCGTGACGGTGCGGGAACTGGATGTCATGGTGCTTTTTTACGAAATCACTGATGCGCATGACCACGATTTCGTTCATGCAACGGTCGGCGCCGAGCAGGTTGCAGATAC
>JBGAJY010000168.1:0-12635 GCA_044224705.1 Saprospiraceae bacterium | reverse complement strand
GGAGCAGTTCGTCGTCGGCGGCGTCCCGGTTTTCGGCGGCAGTGCGAAAATCGGCCAGGCGGAAATGCGTACAGACAAGTTCGGGCAGTTCATTGTCAAAAAACGGCGCGGCGATTTCCTTGTAGAACCAGTCGGTATTGCCTGCGCCGAGGCGGCCTTCGCGCCAGTCGGCGTAGTTTTTCAGGAGTTTGGCGTTGCTGTAAATCTGGCGTTCGAAGTCGGCGGCGTCGAAGAGGAACCATTCTTCGATGTTGGTGACGACGAGGCGTTTGATGTCGCGGTTGCCGGCGAGTTGGCGTTCGTTGAGGTAGTAGCGGAGGAGTTCGTGGAGGGCTTTGGCGTTGGGTCTGGCAGCCGAGATCATTTCGGCTTTGTTGCCCGGTTTTTTGGCTTCGATGATGACGCCTGCGGGGTCTTTGGCGGTGGGGCCGTTGTGGATCACGAGGTCCTGGCGGTCACGGGTGTTGATATAATGGCCGTCGCGGTACCAGGCTTCCTTGAGGAAATCGGCGACGTTGTTTTTAAGGTGTTCTTCGGATTCTCCGGCAGAGTGGTCGAGGCGTTCGAGCAGCCGGAGGAGTTCGGTTTTGAAGCGCTCGAAGCGGCGGCTTTCGACGTTTTGGATGCGGAAAGCGGGGAAGAGGGCTTTGGCAGGCGATTGGAGGGTAAGTTTCACAGGCGAGGGCAGGCTATTTCAAGTTGGATTCGGGCGAGGGTTTCCGGTAGATCAGCTTCCCCACCCGCTCGATATGGTTGATGAGTTGGGGGTTGTCGATTTGATCCAAAATGGAAAGGTCAATTTTTACGGGCAGCAGCAGGTCGTCGAGTTGTTCTTCGATGCGGTAATGTCCTGATTTTCCATACGGCAAAGATAAAGGCCAAATTAACGGGTTTTAAGGCAATTACAGATTAACCCCCAATGCGCGTGATCACATAATTTTGCCCCCACACTTAAATTTATTGATCAACCTAAAATTCACCATGCTTAAAAATCTCCTGTTCACCGCCGCGCTCCTGGCGCTCCTCTCTACCCCGGCATCCGCCCAGTTCCTCGACGCCGTTTCGGGCGAACTCCCTCCCTACAACAATCCAACCGATCTCCTGCGCGACCATCTCCTCGGTACGGGTATCGAAATCCTCGACGTGCAGTTCGATGGCGACACGGCTGCCGTCGGTTATTTCACCGGCGGCAACGCCAGCATCGGGCTGGAGCGCGGGCTCATCATGAGCACCGGCCACGCGTCGACGAGCGCCGGTTCGTATGGCGCCCAGGAAACGGGCAGCGACTTTGCCAATACCGATAACCAGATCGACCTGAACGACAACATGCTGGCGGCCCTAACTACCGGCCCTCTGAACGATCTGGTGCGCTACCGAATCACATTCCGCGCCAGCAGCGATTCGATCCGCTTTCGCTATGTGTTCGCTTCGGAGGAATACCCGGAATTTGCTTGTTCCGTGTACAACGACGTATTTGGCTTTTTCCTGGAAGGCCCCGGTTACCCGGCCCCGGTGAATATCGCCAGGATACCGGGCAGTAATTTGCCGGTAGCCATCAATAATATACACTTCGAAAACCCCAACGATCCCAATTGTTTTTACTTCAATGGGCAGTATTACAACGACAACAACGAATACGCTAACCAGCCTACGTACGACGGCTTCCTCGACGTGTTCACGGCCGAAGCGGCCGTGCAGCCCTGCGGCGTGTATGTGATGACCCTGGCCATTGCCGACGTGAGCGACGGCGTGTATGATTCGGCAGTATTTCTCGAAGCCAACAGTTTCGGCGGCGAAGTCGACGTCGCGGCGTCATTCGAACCCGGCGATGCCGTTTTGCCCGAAAATGCCGTGGGCGACACCGTTTCCATCTCGCTCAGCGGCATCCCGCAGGTGCTGTTGCCCCTGACGGTCACGCTCGGCGGCACCGCCCAAAACGGCGTCGATTACGAACTGCTCGACTCGGTGTACACCGTGACCACCACCGACACGGTGCTGTATTTCCTGGTGCAACCCCTCCCCGATTCGCTGAACGAACTGTTCGAGACTGTCTCCCTCACCGTGCGCGACACCGGTTGTTTTTTCCGTGAATTCACCCTGTTCATCGCCGATCCGGACTCGGCTTTTAAACCCTTGGAAAATGTGGCGCTCAACAACGGCACGGCCCTGCTGACGTCCCCCACCCCATCGGCCCTGAACAACCTGAGCTGGAACCTCCACAGCAACGACGGCCCCATCCTCATCGATCCAACGCAGACGATGGTGTACAGCAACATCGACTTCCTGACCGATGACGGCGGAAAACCCGCGAATCCGGTGTCGGCCAAAAGCATGTCGCTCGGCACGCTCGGCAACCTGGACATGGTGCAATCCGTGTGCGTCAACATCGACCACAACTGGGTCGACGACCTGAGCCTGTACCTCTTCGCCCCCGACGGCAAATACATGGAACTCAGCAGCGGCAACGGAGGCAATGGCGACAATTATACCAACACCTGCTTTTCCCCCTCGGCAACGGAATCCATCACGATGGGCCTGCCGTTCGCGCCGCCCTCCGCAGCGCCCTTCACCGGAACCTTCCAACCCGAAGGCGACTGGAACGACCTGCTGGGCGCGCCGCTCGACGGCGTATGGCGGCTTGGCGTGATCGACAACAACAATGGTTTTGTGGGGCAGTTGCTCAACTGGTCGATTGACTTCTCAGGCGTCGACCTGGGGCATTTCCAATACCTGTGGAGCACCGGCGAGACCACGGAAACCATTTCGGTGGATGCGCCGGGCGAGTACACGGTGACGGTAAGCAACGCCGTGGGCGCCCTGACCAAGACCTTTGTGGTGTTGCCCGAATGCGCCGTTCTGACGCAAGTGGAAGCGGCCATTTGTCCCGGGGCGACTTATTCCTTCGGCGGCGAAGCGCTGAACACGGCAGGTGTGTACACCCAAACCTTGCAAACCACCGAGGGTTGCGATTCGCTGATCACCCTGACGCTGAGCATTTTGCCCACCGCCAGCGATTCCCTCGATGTGGTACTTGCAGCAGGTGAAACCTACAATTTCGGCGGACAAATCCTGTCTCAATCGGGCGATTACGTGTTGCAGCTCCTGGCCACTAACGGCTGCGACAGCACGGTGTATCTGCACCTGAGCATCAGTTCTTCGGCCACGGAGCCCGGCGCCGCCGGCGGACTGCAATTTTCCCCCAACCCCTCCACGGGCGAAACACTGATCAGCTGGGACGGCTCCACTTCTTTCACCCGGCTCCGCGTTTACGACATGGACGGGCGCCTGGTCATTTCGCAAAACATCGCCGCTGCGGAATCTTTCCGCCTCAATACCTCGGGCTGGTCGCCCGGTTGGTACACTGTAGAACTGGAAGGCCGCGACGGATCGCGGACAAACGGAAGGCTTTTGGTGAGGTAAAGGGGCACGTAATGTGCTGATTTTGATTGACGATTGACGAAATTTGATTTTTGAAGCGGTTGGAGTTAGTCCAACCGCTGTGTCAACCCCACCCCCAACCCCTCCCCAAAAGGGGAGGGGAGACTGGGCATGGGCCGACACGGCTCCCCTCCCCTTTTGGGGAGGGTTGAAATGAGGTTGACACTGATTGGAATAACTCAAACAATTTCTTTGCTCGACTTTCGCATTTTGTCAATTGCAAGGGGCGAGCAGATGAGTTCTACAGAGAAACACGGATGCAAGCAGCACGGATTTTCACAGATTTTAAACAGTAAAACTCGGTTTTATCGGTGTGCATCCGTGCTGCTTGCATCCGTGTTATCCGTGTCCCATCACCACAGCCCGCGGACTATTACCCGCATTTGACAGGGGTGTGAATTGACCCGGCAACTCCGTGCAGGCAATTGGTTTTATTTTTCGAACATCGCCGGAAAAGGCGATCTACAAAAAATAAGTCTGCTCTTTATCAACGCTTTATACCCAACCCTTCCACTGAACCGGTAAAATGCGAAAGTCGAGCCTTGAAGCGGTTGGAGTTAGGGATGCCTGAAAATCTGTTTAGGTTGCGAGGAGCAGACCTCGGAGGTTGGCGGCAAAAAGATGACGAAAAATGGTTTATTCCGCACTGCCGCCAACCTCCGAGGTCTACACGGCCCAAGCATTTTTCAGGCACCCCTAACTCCAACCGCTTCAAAAATCAAATTTCGTCAATCCCTCTTCCCCGTTCAATACCCTGCCGGCCCGCAAAGCAATTTCGCTTCTTTCATCACCCCGATACTTCTTTCTCCCGAGATAGCGATCACGTCCGTCCAGCGGCCCGGTGCGCTCAGTTCTTTGCTCAGGACGATGCCGTGTTCGAGCAGGGTGTTTTTTTCCTGGCGCGTGAGGGTGGTCAGGCAGGTGATCGGGTGCAATCCCGTTTGATCGATCATTTCCCGCAGGCTGCCGCCCGAGGGGTAGTTCCAGGCCACGAGGTGAAGACCGGCACAGCGGCCGTATGCGCTGGCGTCTTCTGAAAAACGGGTGTTCGTAACGATCCAGCCCTCTGCTGCGGGGGCGCCGGAGCCGGCGGCCCGGTATTGTTCCAGATCACGGAAACGCGAATGGATGTACAGCGGGATTTTGACATTGCTGACGGTGCCCGGCACCGGATGGTATTTGCACTCCACCCATACCAGCTGCCCGTTATGTTCGGCCACGATGTCCACCTCATGGCGGATACAGGCGCCTTGCAAAACCTGCCGCGTGAGCACACGAAAACCCTGACTTTTGAAAATTTCGGCGACAAAGTCTTCGAAAGGAAACCCGTAGGGCCCAAGGTCGAACATGGCCTGTTTGAGGGTGTAGCGCGCTGCTGTGGGACGGTGCAGGCGCTTGAGCAATTTGAAGGCCCGCCGGTAAATGGATTTCGTGGTCATGCCTTCATGCCACTGGCCTTCGAGGGTTTGCAGCACTTTGTGGATCAGGGCTTCTTCCGCCCCGGCGTTCCGCAGGGATTTTCGCAATTTTTGCTCATCGAATCGTTCGGCCTGGCCGGAGGCTTTGATCACGTAAAAGCCGTCGTTGTTTTTTGATTTCATTTCAACAGGTGCTGCAGTGCAAGGTATTCGTTGCGGTGTTTTTTCAGGTAAAACAGGACTTCATCGTCGGAAACCTGCTCAAAATTATCATAAAACGCTCCGACGCCGTAAAATTCCTCCGGCAGAAGCACGCACACCACTTCATCGGCTTCGCGGCCCAGGTTGGTCATTGCGGCATCGGGCGCCACCGGTACGGCGATCACAATTTTGGCGGGCCCGGTGCGGCGGAGCATGGGAATGGCGGCCATGAGCGTGTTCCCTGTGGCAATGCCGTCGTCCACGACAATGACAACCCGTTTGTTCAGGTCGGTGAGCGGCCGGTCACCCCTGAATTTTTGCTGCATGTCGCGCAGGCGCTGGCGTACCCGTTCGGTCTCCTGCTCGATGTAGGCCTCCGTGACCTC
This sequence comes from Saprospiraceae bacterium, assembly GCA_044224705.1. GTDB lineage: Bacteria > Bacteroidota > Bacteroidia > Chitinophagales > Saprospiraceae > M3007. The sequence continues at coordinate 7,192 of JBGAJY010000168.1, read as the reverse complement.
GGGATGCGCTTCGATGTGCCGGTCGGTCAGGCTCACGGCCCCGATGGCGTATTCCTTGTTGGCCGGGTGACCGATTTTTTTGACGAGTAGAAGGTCCATCGGGAGCCGCAACTCCCGTGCAACGACGTAGCCCACCGGCACGCCGCCTCTTGGGACAGCCAGCACTACGGCATCGGTATTTCTATACCGGATTAGTTTTTGGGCCAGCAGTTTGCCGGCTTGAAGTCGGTCGGTGAACATGGCTGCAAAGATTTTTCAATCAACGAAATACCGCTCAAACCAATCGCCCGCCAATTGGGCCACCTGCTCCATTTTTCCTTCTTCTTCAAACAAATGGGTGGCGCCAGGCACGATTTCCAGTTGTTTCACGCCAGCCAGCCGGACGAATGCGCGTTCGTTCAATTCCAGCACTTCGACATCTTCGCCGCCCACGATCAGCAGCGTGGGCGCTTTCACCCTCGACAGCATCGGCATGGCCAGATCGGGGCGGCCGCCCCGCGACACCACCGCCGCAATATCATCCGGCCGCAGCGCGGCGGCGATGAGGGCCGAAGCCGCTCCGGTGCTCGCACCAAAATAGCCCAGGCGACAGTGTTCGGCGCCCGGCTGATGCCTCAGCCAGCCGGTTGCCGCGTCGAGCCGCTGCGCCAGCAATGCTATGTCGAATCGGGTTTCGTAAACCTGGTCCTCCCCGGTCGTCAGCAGGTCAAACAGCAGTGTGCCGATTTTTCGGCTGTGGAGCCAGCGGGCCACCATCTGGTTGCGCGGGCTGTGCCGGCTGCTGCCGCTGCCGTGTGAAAAGATGACCATGCCGATCATGCCGTCGGGCATGACCAGATCGCCGGGCAAAACCCGCGCGCCGGCGGGGATGCTCACTGATTTGTGGTATGGAGAATCCGGTTTCATGATCTGTGATTTTGACTCATGGAAGCTGATCTGTCAAGCTTTAATTGACGAGTAACGATGAAGCCCCCACTCTACCGCTCCCCTTCCTTCACCACCAGCACCCGCCCCGTTTGCACGGCACTGGCGCCTTCCGGCGACCACATCCATTGAAGGAGTCCCTGGGGCAGTTGGGCGGCGGCGAGTGTTTTTTGCTCAAAACCAACCAGTTGTATCCGCGCGGCGATGCGTCCGTCGGTTTGCAGCAGGAGCAGGGCGCCTGCATGGGCGCTGCGGTTAACGATGGTAAGCCGGTCGGTGGCGGGGTTCGGGAACAGCAGCAGGTCGTGCAGCGCCGGGCCGGCTTCGCCGGTGCCGGTCACAATCGTGGTTTCGGCATCGGGTTCGGCGGGTGGCGCTTCGGCATTGCCCACGTTGTCGATGGCAGTGGAATAGAAACCGTACACGTTTGTGCCTTCGCCCGTGAACAGGGCCGAGGTAGCCGTTGTGCCCGCCAGCCAGAGGCTATCGGGCCCGCCGTTCATCCTGACGTACACGTTGTAGGCCTGTATGCCCGAGCCGGGGTCATTGCCCGACCATTGCACCTGAAACTGACTGGTGGTAGTCACGGAGGGCAACGGCTCCACGGCGCTTTCAGGGGCCAGAAGATCGAAGGTGACGAGGTGTTCGTTGGTGACAATGGGCGCATTGGCGTCGAAAACGATTACGGCCTGGTTCAGCACTTCTTCATCGTGTTGCGGCGCATTTTTCAGCCGGATAAAAAACGACACGCTGCCCTGTCCTTCCGGGGCGTCGATATTGGGCGGCAGGATGCCGAGGTCGGGGTCTTCCACTTCTTCCAGCGTGACGGCGTCGAGGCTGCGGAAGGTCCAGGAAAGCAGGCCTGTGGCGGTATCCAATTGGCCTTGCACCCGGGCGGTGAGGCCCAGGTTGTTCAGTTTTTTATCCAGTACGAATTCGCGCAGGCCGGCCGGCGGCTGGATCAGGCTGTCGCCGAGGTAAATGGTTCCGAAGCTGAACGTGCCGAGATCAAAGGTGGATTTGTCCAGCTGATCCACCACCGTGATCGTGTGCGCGGGCGCCGTGGCCGTTGCGACGTTTTCAAAATGAATGGCATAGGGAAAATTGCGTGTACCGGCGAGGTAATTGGAAGGGCCGAAACCCGCAGGTCCGGTCTTTTCGTTGGGGTCGAGCGAGGAGACGGCGGTCAGCGGTTTGGATTGCGGGTTTTGCGGTTCGAATTCGATCGGACATTGTTCGCCGTTGCGGTCGTCGGCCACGGAGCTGATCAATGCGGGCGGCGTGGTGTTTTTAATGAACTGGTTGAGGATAATATCCGTGGCCCATTCGCTGATGGCCTTCCGGTCGTCGGGATTCGTCACTCCGCAAATTTTCGAGGAAGCCCGCAGAACCCTTAAAAACAGGCTCATAAATTCAGGCTTTGGCCCCGCGGCAATGTTATTATACAAATCCCTTTCATAATATTCCATTTCCTTGTCGTAAATGATCGAGGTAAACAACTTTGTACAGAACACCTTGTCTTCGGTGAGATTCAGTTCAGGCGGAGCCTCGGACAGCGCATCGGCGACGCACTCCAATTTGTTGGAGTTGACGGGCGACTGATACCAGGGCTTTTCTGTCCAGGCTTTGATCTTGAGACTGCCGCTCGTTTTTACCTTGATTTCGAAAGAGCCCGAGGAGCCGGCCGGAATGAGCGGAAGCAGCAGGGGGTACACCCGGGCGTTGAACGGCTGCCCGAATACCGAATCGGTCAGCATATAAATACCTTCCGAGGCAGGCTCGTCGCTGAGCGTGTCGGGGCTGTGGAAATTCACGTTGGGAAACCCGACCTCCAGGCCGGGGTCGTTGGAAAATACGAACCAGACGGGCACCAGCCTGGCGTCCACGTTGCCATTGTTGCCGTAGTTGACGGTATAGCTCGTGGGTCTGTTGAACAGAATCCGGTCGCGTCCGGAGATGCTCACCCAGGGGTCGGCAGCGATGCCCTGAACGATTTTAAAACCGCCCGGCACCGTGTAGGAGGGGCCGCCCGGCTTTTCGATCCGCAGTTCGTAGTTGCCCAGGGGCTTGTTGCGCAAATCGAAACGGGCCAGCACCGAGCTCTGGCCGGCGAAACCGGTGAAGTACGACTCCGCCACAACAGTGCTGCCCTGCATGATGCGGACGACGTAGGAGGTGTCGAGGCCGCCGCCGAAAATTTGAACGGACACGTCGCCCGTGTTGCCGCCTTGGGTGGGCAGTGCGCGCGTCACGCCGGGCAGGATCACCAATTGGCAAAACGTATCGGAGCTTACGGCGTTGTTGGCGGTGAGACAAACGTTGAAATTGCCGGGCTGGGTATATTCGTGGAAGGCGTTGAAAGTATTAGCCCAAACGCCGTCATTGAAATTCCAGAAGTACGAGGCGCCGTAATCCGAGGTATTGTCGAATGCGACCGACTGGCCGGTAATGTGGTAAATAAAGTCGGCCCTGGGTTCCGGCAGCAGGCTCGACACGACTTTGTACTGGACGTCGCCCGCGTATTTTTCAAAGCCCAGGTAATAAACGCCGGCCGGGAGAATGTTGCTCCAGGTGGCGATCTGGTCGCCGAAACCGAGGTATTGACCGCTTATTTCACTGGTGGCATTGCGGATGCGCACGTTGGCATTGTTGGCGCCGATTTTGGTAATTTTGAAGGAAAGCTGTCCTTTTTCGGCGGTATTCAGTACGTACCAGTCCCAATTGTCGACGCCCGATCCCGAGCGATAATAACCCAGGAGGCCGCCGACGGAGTCGTTCAAGGGGAACACCTGCGCGATGGACACGCTATCGTTCGGCTCGACGTCTTCTCCAAACAAGGGAGCATTCAGCACCGATTCGAGCCGGTAATCCACGACGCCGTCGCCGCCTTCCACCTGGAAATAATAGGTTCCGGCCAGCACGGGATAACTCCACGACCAGCCAAGTGCCGGGGACACATCGTAGCCCGTGTAGAAATAGCTGATCTCGGGTTGTGCCGGGAGGACGCCGTCGCGGAAACGGATCCAGGTGTTGCCGGGGCCTTTTTTGCGGATGGTCAGGCTCAGGATGCCGCCTTGCGGGATGGTCATTTTGAACCAGTCCTGCTGGTCCACCGTCTCGCCTGCCCCGTAATAGTGAACATTCCCGCTCACCGCGCCGTTGGGCGGCATGGTCAGGGCTTGTACAGGGTTATTATCAGGCTCCGTGTCCTCGGCCCAGGACGGAGGAGTGAGCGTGGAAACCAGTTGATAATCCACGATGCCCGCGCCGCCTTCCACCTGGAAATAATAAGTTCCCGCCAGCACGGGATAACTCCATGACCACCCTTCCACCGGCGAATCGGAATATCCCGTGTAATGGTTGCTGACCTCGGGCTGTCCGGGCAATTCGCCGTCGCGGAAGCGAATCCAGGTATCGCCCGAGCCTTTTTTATGTATTGCAAGGGTCAGAATGCCTCCTTGAGGAGCGGTCATTTTAAACCAGTCCTGCTGGTCCACCGTCTCGCCTGCACCATAATAGTGGAGGTTGCCGCTCACCGTGCCGTTGGGCGGCATGGTCAGGGCTTGTGTGAGGTCGTTATCGGGCTCCGGGTCTTCGGTCCATGCCGGAGGGGTGAGCGTAGCCATCAGCTGGTAATCCACCACGCCGGCGCCGCCTTCCACCTGGAAATAATAGGTGCCTGCGAGCACCGGATAGCTCCACAACCAGCCTTCCGGAGGAGATTCGGAGTAGCCCATGTAATAGTTGCCGACCTGGGGTTGGCCGGGAAGTTCGCCGTCGCGAAAGCGGACCCATGTATCTCCGGCGCCTTTTTTATGAATTTCCAGTTGCAGGATACCGGCCTGCGTGACGACCATTTTGAACCAGTCCTGCTGGTCCACCGTCTCGCCTGCACCATAATAGTGGAGGTTGCCGCTCACCGTGCCGTTGGGCGACATGGTCAGCGCCTGCAACAGATCGTTGTCGGGTTCCGTGTCTTCGAGGTATGCGGACGCCGTGAGGGAAGAATTGATCGTGTAATTGACCACCGAACTATACAGGTTGAACTGTATATAATAACTACCGGCCAGCAAAGGATAAGTCAGCGTCCAGCCTTCGGGTGGAGCGTCGAAATAACCGATGTAGTAATTGGTGATTTCAGGAAATCCGGCCTGTTCGCCGTCCCGGAGGTACAGGATGCCGTTGCCGCTGCCTGTTTTGTGCAGGGTGAGCGTAAGGATGCCGCCCTGCGGCAGGGTGAGTAAAAACCAGTCGTTCAGGTCGGCGCCGCTCAAAACGCCGGTTTGACTGCCGTTGAAAGCCAGAACGTTGGCCTGCGCCGGCAAATCGTTGGGCTCAGTCTCGCTTTTCAGTGCCTGCATCACCAGAAAGGAGAAAATCAGCAAGGAGACTATCTTTTTCATGGTTAAAAGATTTAGGATAAAATTGGGACTTCTCAATCGCCTAAATTATTGATTTTGAAGCCTTAAATACAATGACGTTTCACATGGCAAAGCATGTTTGAGATCATCGTTACCGCCCTTCCGGAACCACCCGAAGCCGCTAACTTTGAAGAATAAAAGACCCAGCCATGCCGCATCCCTCTCTTTCCATTGGCGTCGATATCGGCGGGACGCACATCACCTGTGCAGCGGTCAACATCCGCGATGGCGTATTGCTTGACGGCAGTCTTTCCCGCATGTCTTATCAGCATGAATCCGCCGCGGACCAAATCCTGCTCGCCTGGGCCACAGCCCTCAACAGCACCCTGGCCAAAGTGGACCCCGGGGCCGTGGCGGGTATCGGTTTTGCTATCCCGGGCCCTTTCGACTATCGGGCCGGGGTGTCTAAAATGCAGCACAAATTCAAACACCTTTACGAAGTCCATATCCCTTCGGCCCTCCACCAACTACTGACGCCGGGGCGCGACCTGCCCATGCGTTTTCTGAATGATGCCACCTCGTTCGCCGTGGGTGAAGCCTGGCTGGGCGTGGGACGCGGGTACGACAAGGTGGTCGCGCTTACCCTGGGCACCGGCTTCGGTTCGGCTTTTCTCGACCGGGGTATACCGATTGTGGAAGGAGAAACCGTGCCGCCGGAGGGCTGCCTGTGGCATTTGCCGTTTCAGGATGGCATTGCCGACCAGTATTTTTCTACCGGCTGGTTTATCGCCGCGTATGAAAAATTAAGGGGGGAAAAGTTGAGCGGCGTCAAAACGCTGATGGAAAAAGCCGCGACGGATGAAGCCGCGCGGGGGTTGTTCCGGCAATTCGGCCGCAACCTGGCGGAATGCCTGGCGCCCTGGCTGCGGAAGTTCGAAGCCGAAATTGTGGTCCTGGGTGGCAACATCGCCCACGCGCTGCCCATGTTCGAAGCGGATTTGACCAAAGCCCTCGACGCATCGGGGGTGTCGGTTCGGGTAGCGCCTTCCCGGCTGCTCGAACATGCAGCGCTCATCGGGAGCGCGCGGCTCATGGATGATGCTTTTTGGGAAAAGGTGTCGGCGCATTTGCCGCGCATTTAGCGCCGGCCCCAAAACTTCCTTCGCGGTTTTGAAATCGGTCATCCGGGTTCCGTCGAAAACAAGTCCTGTGCGCAAAGCCTGAGAAAATATCCTATCCCACCATAAAACACATTCAGCCATGAAAAATCACCTATTTGCAATACTGTTGGTTCTCTTGTGGAGCAGGACGGTCTGCGCCCAGCCGGGCAGCCTCGACTCCACTTTCGGCAATGCCGGTATACTCTTTTGCGAAAAGGATTTTCCCTTATCCATGTCTTCCGGACCGATTTCCCCCGAATACAGGATGAGCACCGCCATGGACGCCGAAAACAGGGTGCTGGTCTGTCATTCGGCCGAAAACAATTCCGGCCTGATCCTGACCCGCTTCCTCCCGGATGGTTCCCCCGACGCCAGCTTTGGCAATGCCGGCGTAGCCGCGCTGGATGCCGGGGCCCCGGCGCATTGTGGTTTTTTGCTGACCCAGGAAGATGGGAAAATACTGGTGGCCGGTATCGTCGGCCACGACACCATCGGGTTTAATATCCAGGATTTTTTTATCGCCCGTTTGCTGCCGGATGGTAGCGCGGACCCCGGCTTTGGCAACGAGGGAAAACTGGTGATCGACCTGGGCATGATCGAAATCACCCAGGGCCTTGCCTTGCAGGACGACGGAAAGATTTTGCTGTCGGGCAGCACGGGGTACTACAACTGGGTTATCGGACACACCGACGTGGTGTTGCTGCGGCGACTGCCGGACGGCTCGCCGGATGTCGCTTTTGGCGATGC
>JBGAJY010000004.1:0-69559 GCA_044224705.1 Saprospiraceae bacterium | reverse complement strand
GACTAACCGACTAACCGACTAACCGACTAACCGACTAACCGACTAACCGACTAACCGACTAACCGACTAACCGACTAACCGACTAACCGACTAACCGACTAACCGACTAAAACTGTTTCACCAATTTCCCCGACACCGTGCCGCTTTCCGATTCGATGCGGTAGAGGTAAATACCCGTGGGGACATTGCGCAGGGATACCTGGTGCAATTCCCTGTTTTGCGGTATAAAGTGTTCGTTGACAACCCGTTGGCCGTTGGCGGCAAATATTTCCAGGGTCGTATTTCCTTTAAAATTTTCGAGGAAAAACACCGTCTCGTCGGTCGCCGGGTTGGGCGAAACCTGTACGCCGGGCGCCTCGGCAGTCGGGTTGGCTGTGCCCACCGAGAGGGCGGCGTTCACGGCGGCCAAGGCATCCACGCGCCCCCAGCCATAAGCGTGGTTGGGGCGGGCGTTGCCCAGTGAGCTGGGGTTGCAGTCCAGCGTATCGGCGAGGAAGACCGAGGTTTGTTCCACGATATTTTGAACAGTCTCCACCTCGCCGCGCAGGTCGGGATTGGCGGAAAGCATCAGCGCCACGAGGCCCACGACGTGCGGGCCGGCCATACTGGTGCCGCTGAAATAGGCGTAGCCGCCGCCGCGAATGGAGGAGCGGACGCCTACCCCGGGAGCCGAAACGTCAGGTTTGTTGCGCAAACTGCCGTCGATGATCACCGGGCCACGGCTGCTGAACCCTGCGATCGTATCGTTCGGGCGGGTGGCGCCCACGCTGAAACTTTCTGCAAAATAGGCAGGGGGGCCGTCGGTCGTAGCGCACACGCCGCCGTTGTTGCCATTGGAAACGACCACTACCACACCCGAAGCCTGGAGGTTGATCATGGCTGTGCGGATCAGTTCGTTGATTGTCAGGTCGGTGCAGCCTTCGATGTCGGCGCAGTACCAGGAGTTATTGATCACGTCGGGCGATTTGCTCGGATCGGGATTCTGGCCGTTGAGGTCGGTGGGGGCAAGAAACCATTCAAAGCACTCGACGTAGCTCGACGGCTTGCCCCAGCCGCGCTCCATGTTGCGGCAGCCGACCCAATGGGCGCCTGGTGCGACGCCGGTCTGGTTGCCCTGGCCGTCGTCGCCAATCATGGTGCCCATAGTGTGGGTGCCGTGGTTGAGGTCGTCGCAGGGCTGGGTGGAATTCAGCCCGCAGGGGTTGTTGGCCGGATTGTTTGTGGTGTCGCCGTTCAGCGGGCTGAGGTCGTGAATTGCGTCGTGCCAGTTGTAATTGTGTTCGGCGGGATTGGCGCCGTTCCAGCCACGGTAATGCGACTGGAGCACAGGGTGGCCCCATTCGTAGCCGGTATCGGCACCGCCGACAGTGATACCCTGACCCGTGAAACCCAGTGCCCAGACGGCCGGCGCATTGATTTTTTCAATGCCCCATTCGGTGGTATTGCGTTCCGTGGCGGTGGTATTTTCCACAAAAGGCGGCGGCATTTCGACCCAGGGATCGAGCGAAACATGTTTGATTTCGGGCAATTCGGCCAGCAATCGCACCGTTTCAGCGTCGGCTTGCTCGATGGCGATGGCATTGACGAGGTAAAGGCTGTTGGCCCGGGCGCTGCGGTTGTGCAGGAGGCGGCGGGCATTCACTTGGGTGCGTTCGGCGGTTTCGCGCAGGCGGTTGAAGACGAATTGCGAGCGAGCGGCTTTGCCGTGCAGTTGGCGGGCGGCCGAAACGTCGGCCTGTTCGTTCAGGACCACGATCACGTCGGCTGTGTGGCCCTGGTCGAAAGCGGCGAGGACGTCCGGTGCGACCTTGTTGCGCCAGGCGCCGGGCGTTTGGGAGAAGGCGAAAACACTGGCGAGCGCACAGGCAAACACCAATAAGGTCTGTTTTTTCATATCAGATCGTTTGACTAAAAATTCAAAAAAAGCGGCCTAAAAGTACGTCCCGCCTTCGTAAGCCTCTACTGGTCGAACGTCCAAAATGAGCAAAGACCTGTATTCGGGTTATGGGCTATCTTTGCGGCCATCCGCCAGCGGTCCCATTCCGTCCGGTTTTTCAAAACAACTCAACATTTCAATTATGACAATTGCAGTAGGCTGTGACCATGCCGGTTTTCAATATAAGGAAGGCATTGTGGCCATGTTGCAGGGCCAGGGTCATATGGTGCTGGATTTCGGCGCGCATTCGGCCGATTCGGTGGATTATCCGGATTTTGCGCATGCGGTAGCTTTGGCCGTGGAATCCGGTCAGGCTGAGCGCGGCATCGTGCTTTGCGGTAGCGGTAACGGGGTGGCCATGGCCGCCAACAAACACCAGGGCATCCGTTGCGCCCTGTGCTGGACCGAAGAAATCGCTTCCCTTGCGCGGCAACACAACGACGCCAACGTCATCGCGTTACCTGCCCGCTTCGTGCCCGAAATCCTCGCCCAGGCCATGGTACGCATTTTCCTCACCACCGAATTTGAAGGCGGCCGCCACGCCCGCCGGGTGGAAAAAATCGCTTGTGTCTAATTCACTGAATCATACATTTTACGCAAAAATGAAATTTCATTTTTTTCTGGCGCTGTTACTGGCCGGCTTCACTCTGTCCGCCCAAACCAATGACAATGCGCCCCGCCCCTGGGTCCGGAATTACGAATTGCCCGACCCTGTTCCTTTTGGCCAGCTCATCAGCGCCGACCGGATGAAATTCCTCATCGATGCCCTGGCTTCGCCCGAAATGCAGGGCCGCGAAACCGGAGAGCCCGGTCAGCGCAAAGCCGCGGATTTTATCTCAAAACAGTTCAAGGAAATCGGTCTGCCGGCCAAAGGCGACCGGAATACTTATTTTCAGCAAGTGCTTCTGCAAAGGGACAACTGGAAGGATATCGGACTGAAAGTCAATGGCGTAGATTTCAAAAACCGGCAGGATTTTTATGTTTTTCCTGCCTATAACTCCAGTCAGCCGCTCACCCAACTCAAGGAAGCGGTATTTGTCGGTTATGGCATCGATGACCCTAAATACAACGACTACGGCAAAACGGACGTGAAAGGCAAAGCCGTCATTTTTTACGACGGCGAACCCATGGACAACAAGGGGCATTCGCTGGTCACCGGCACTGAATTTCGCTCGCCCTGGTCGCTCGACTGGCGCAGGAAAGTTCGGCTGGCCAAGCAGAAAGGTGCGACGATGGTGTTTATTATCGACCCGAAAATTGCTGAAAACCTGAAAACAAACAAGAAGCTCATTTCCACCTTTGGCTGGAAACCGACGGAAACGGAAAGCCGCAGCGCCGACCAGGATTACATCAACAGCCTCTTTATTTCGCCCGAGGTGGCCGCGGCGATCATGGGTAAAGCAATCGCCTCGAAGGAGTGAACGTGATCGGCTTTATCGAAGGCTCCGACGACGTCCTGAAAAAAGAGTTCGTTTTCGTCACGGCCCACTACGACCACCTGGGCATGTCGGACAGTACCCGGATCTTCCAGGGCGCCGATGACAATGCCTCCGGCACGGCCGCTGTCATTGAAATAGCCCGGGCATTCGCCGAGGCTAAGAAAAAAGGCATGGGACCGAAACGCAGTGTGGTGTGCATGCTCGTTTGCGGAGAGGAAAAAGGCCTGCTCGGCTCCAAATTTTACGTCGAATTCCCCATGTTCCCGCTCGACCGCACGGTGGTCGACATCAATATCGACATGGTGGGTCGCGTGGACGACCGTCACGCGAACAACCCCGACTACATCTACGTGATCGGTTCCAACCGGCTGAGCCAGTCGCTGCACGAGATCAATGAGTACGCCAACACCCATTACACCAAAATGGAACTCGACTACCGCTATAATGCGAAAGACGATCCGAACCATTTTTACGAGCGCAGCGACCATTACAACTTCGCCGAGCGCGGCATTCCGGCCATTTTCTACTTCAACGGCACGCATCCTGACTATCACAAGACCACGGATACGCCCGACAAGATCAACCACGCCGCCGCCGCCAAACGTGCCCAGCTGGCTTTTTACACAGCCTGGGATATTGCCAACCGGCCGGTAAAGCTGCCGCTCGATGCGGATAAGAATTGATTACCCGTCAGGATACCCCAAAGACAAAAAAGGCCAGCCCACCAGGCTGGCCTTTTTTGTCTTTGGGGTATCCTGACGGGCGGGAAGGCACAATCATTGCCCTCCTTTGTACTTCTGAATCGCCGCGCGAATATGTTCTTGCCGGTTGCCCGGATCGGGGTGGGAACTTTGGAATTCGGGCGTTCGGTTGGGTCCGGCGGCCTGTTTCAGGATTTCCATCACATCGATCAGTTTTTCAGGCTCATAACCGGCCTGGAGCATGAATCGGACGCCGAGGTCGTCGCTTTGCAGTTCCTGGTCGCGGCCGTATTTGAGCTGGATCATGTTGGACACCGTTTGGGCGATATAGGCGCCGCTGTTGGGGTTGTTGGGGTCGTAGGTGGCCATGGTGACGGCTCCTGTGAGGCCCTGGGCCAGTTCGGATTGCGCCAGTTTTTCTGCGCTGTGCCGCGCCACGACGTGTCCGATTTCGTGGCCCAGTACGCCGGCCAGCATATCCTGATCGAGGGTGCGGCCGTCCGAAGTGAGCCGCATGAGCAGTCCTTCCGTGATGAAAACCTGGCCGCCGGGCAGGGCAAAGGCGTTGATGGTGTTGGGGTCGGCAAGCAAATGAAAATCGTATTGATAGGGCGTCCGGTGCGCGTCGGAGGCGGCCACGACCTTTTGGCCTACTTGTTTGACGATGGATGCGGCCTGGGTGTTGTTGCTCAAACCGCCGAATTCTTCGGCCATGCCCGGGGCGCTTTGCAGGCCCATGGCAATCTCCTGCTGGGGCGACATGCTGATATGCTGCGTCTCGCCCGTGATTTCGTTGGTTTGGCTGCTGGCGCAATACTTGAACAGCGCGAAGCCGGCCAGTGCCAGGGCAATGAGCAGTTTGGGGGAAAGGCCGAAGCCACGGCGGGTTTGCTCGTACATGCTGGTTGAGTTTTGTTTGTGAGCAATAATAGCGGGTGAAAGCTCGTGCTTTCACCCGCTAAGTTACTTTTTCCCGAAAATACGGATTGATTGGAGTGCGAAAAACGGATTCAGGTTATTCAATTCAATTGAACAAATCCCGCATGTCCACCTCCTCATCGTCGTCATCTTTCAAATTACCGGCGAGGAAATCCTTGAAAGTCCAGCGGTTGGAGATGAACTCCTTGTTCAGCACCTCGAATTCCGAGAGGCCGTGGAGCAACAGTTCCATGAATGTCAGGGAGTCGGCCGGATCGACTTTGGCCGCTTCGATCAGTTTGCGCAGCCCGGCGACCTGCTCCAGTTCCAGCGCGTATTTTTTGTCCGTCAAATCGGTGAACAGGTCTACGGCGTTGCCTCCGCCAAACCAGGCCTTGATCACACCGTAGGGATCGCGCTCCTGGCCTTTTTTCAACTTGGATGGGTTGGGAAAATGCTGAAGGAACAGTTTTTTCACGGCGGCGCCGATAAGGTTCAGGGCCACTGCATAGGTGCCTTCCTGCTCGCCTTCGTACACCATTTCCACCTTGCCTGTAATGGCCGGGATGACACCCCAGAAGTCGGTAAGGCGCGCGACGGTCTTTTTTTCGCCGTTGCGCAGCAGACGGCGTTCGGCCGTAGAGTACAGGTTTTCGTAGGCGCTGATGGTGAGGCGGGCGCTGACGCCGCTTTTTTTATCCACAAATTCGCTGTCGCGGGCGGCAAAAGCCACTTCTTCGATCAGGTCTTTGAGTATTTCGGGCACGGTGATCCGCTCGCGCTGGTCTTTGGAAATGCGCGCCTCCTGCTCGGTAATGCGGCGGCCGATGTCGCGGGCGGTAGGGTAGTGGGTCGTGATCTGACTTTCAATGCGGTCTTTCAGCGGGGTAATGATGCTGCCACGGTTGGTATAATCTTCCGGATTGGCCGTAAAAATGAACTCTACATCGAGCGGCAGGCGCAGTTTGAAGCCGCGGATCTGCATGTCGCCTTCCTGCAGCACATTGAACAGCGACACCTGGATGCGGGCCTGCAGGTCGGGCAATTCATTGATCACGAACAAACAACGGTGGGCGCGGGGAATTAGCCCGAAGTGGATGACCCGTTCGTCGGAATAGGGGAGGCGCAGGTTGGCGGCTTTGATCGGGTCCACGTCGCCCACGAGGTCGGCGATGCTGACGTCGGGGGTGGCGAGTTTTTCCACGTAGCGCTCGTCGCGGTGAAGCCACACGACGGGCGTGTTGTCGCCGTGTTCGGCGATCAGGTCTTTGGCAAAACGGCTGATGGGAGCGAGCGGGTCGTCGTTCAGTTCGGAGCCCGACACAACGGGGATGTATTCGTCGAGCAAATTGACCAGCAAGCGGGCTATCCTGGTTTTGGCCTGTCCGCGCAGACCGAGCAGCAGGATATTGTGACGGCTGAGTACGGCACGTTCCACGTCGGGCAATACGGTGTCGTCGAAGCCGAAAATGCCAGGAAAAACGGTGTCGTTCCGGCGTATTTTTTCAATCAGGTTGGCACGGAGTTCCTCTTTGACTGAGCGGGGCTGGTACCCGCTGGCGCGCAGTGCGCCAAGGGTGGATATGTGTCGAGGGTCGTTCATAGGTTGCGAAGAACAGTGACTTCGGTTGAATTGTTTCGCCTGGATGAGCACTAACGGCGCAACCGGGCGGATTCAACGTAAAATCAGCGTTAATTTTTAAGAAATATGTCGTATAAACTGCCTTAGCATTTTCAGCGCTGCTTGCAAACTTGCTTCCCATGCGTACATTTACCCCACTTCAAAGTTATTTCAGTAAACCAATTCTATTGAGTATGAAACGTTTTCTAACTGCTCTCTTTCTGGCGGCAGGCCTGTTTGTAATTACGCCGCAACAGGCTTTCGCTCAGCCCAAGCACGGCCTTGCCCTGCGCTACAATTTCTACAACTACGAAACGCCTCGTCCTGAGCCTAAAAATTTCGGTGACATCTGGACCGAAGCAAAAGACCAGGGTATCGAGATCGCCTATTATAACCGGATTGCCAGCAGAACCTATTTCGTGGTGCCGCTGAAAGTGGGTCAGGCGCACATTCCCGCCGCCAGCACCACGCTGAATGAAGAAGATAAAACTATCGTGAACCTCGACGTCATGATGCAGCACCATGTGTTCAAACACAAGGCTATCATCAATCCCTTCATTCACTACGGGTTCGGCGGCCTTTGGAATACCACGGATTCCGAAGTGGATTTCAATATTCCCCTTGGCGCCGGTTTCGATGTCCGAATCACCCGCAATTTCCTGATTACCGCCCAAACGCAATACCGCCCCGCCAGCAACCGCCTCGACGGCTGGCACCACGGCATCGGCGTCCGCTACCAATGGGGCAAAGATCCTGATGAAGTTCCCAAAGACACGGATAAGGACGGCATTCCCGATATCACCGACAAATGCGTCGACGTTCCCGGTGTGGCCTCTGCCATGGGCTGCCCCGACCGCGACGGTGATACGGTGCAAGACAGCGAGGACCAATGCCCCGACCTCGCCGGCGTCGTATCGCTGCAGGGCTGCCCCGACCGCGACAGCGACGGCATCGCCGACCGTGCCGACGAATGCCCCGACCAGCCCGGTACGGCCGCTTTCAATGGCTGCCCCGATACCGATAACGACGGCATCGCCGATCCGAAAGACAAATGCCCGCGTGAAGCCGGCCCAGTCACCAACGGCGGCTGCCCCATCCGCGACCGCGATAACGACGGTATCGTGGATGCCGAAGACCAGTGCCCTGACAACGCCGGACCAGTCGCTACCCGAGGCTGCCCCGATCGCGATGCCGACGGCGTAGCCGACCGCGACGACGCCTGCCCCGACAAACGCGGCGACGCCATGCACAAAGGCTGCCCCGACACCGACGGCGACGGCGTGTATGACCATGAGGACCGTTGCGTAGACAAGGCCGGCCCGGCTTCCAACAAAGGTTGCCCTGAAATGAAAAAAGAAGACAAGGCCAAAGTCGAACTCGCCGTGAAGGCCGTTCAGTTCGAAACCGGTAAAGCAGTGCTGCTGCCCAAGTCAAAAACCATTCTCGACGATGTGGCTGCCGTACTCCTGAAATACCCGGAATACAGCCTCAGCATCGGCGGCCACACCGACAACACGGGCACCGCTGCCATCAACCAGAAACTGTCGGAAGACCGCGCCAAAGCCTGCTACGACTACCTCGTGAGCAAAGGCGTCGCTGCAAACCGGATGACCCATGCCGGATACGGCCAGACAAAGCCCGTTGCCGACAACAAGACGGCTGCCGGTCGCGCCGCCAACCGCCGCACGGAGTTTGATCTGATGATTAAATAAGTTCCGTTGCGTTATTTCTTATGCCAAGGGCCTTCGCTGATTGAGCGGAGGCCCTTGTTTTTTGTGAGCATTTTAACCGGGCAAAGATGAAGCGGATGCAAGCAAAATGGCTACTCACGGATTTTGAGACCTTGAAAATATGGGAGTAGCCATGTTGCTTGCATCCGTCTCATCCGTGTTCCTATTTAAGGTCGTCATCCGGCCGGCGGAGTTTCCTGCGCCTTTCTCCGCTGCCGCCGTTCATGCAGCACGACGATGCTGGCATTCAATTCGAACCCGATCAGGATGATCATGCAGTTCAGCTGCAGCCAGACCATGAGTACGATCAGGGTACCGATGGAGCCGTACAACTTATTGTAATTGCCAAAGTTGTCGACATACGTGGAGAATCCCCATGAGGTGAGGATGGATAAAAAAGTGGCCAAGGTAGAGCCTGGGTTGAAAAACCTGATCGGGCGACGGGTAGAAGCCCCGTATCGGTATATGGTGCTGATACCCGCATAAAACAGCATAAAAACCACCACCCACCGAAAGCTGAATACCATAAAACGCGTCAGCCAGTCGGCGTGGATATAGCCGAAAATGAAGTTCAGGATAGTGTTCCCGAGGATCACAAAAACCACTGAAGCGACGAGGATCAGGCCGAGGAAAAAGGTCAGTTGAATGGCGATCAGGCGCTTTTCAATGGGGGTGCGGCGTTTGAACGCGGTGCGGTATTCCTTTTCCAGTCCGTGCATCATGGATAAGGTGCCGTTGGAGGCAAACCAGATGGCCAGAAAAAAACCGGCCGACAACAGCCCGCTCCGCGGAATGGTGATGATATCCTCGATGGTTTTGAACAACACCTTGCCGGCGCTGCCGGGCATGACTTCCTGGATGCCATTGAACAGCAGGTCGTCAAAATTCTGGTACAAGGGGGTGTAAGCCAGCAAGGTGAACAGGACGATGATGGATGGAAAAATGGAAATGAAAAAGCTGAACGCCATCGAGTTGGCGCGGGTCGTGATCGCGTCGTTGCGCGTTTCTTCGAGAATGAAATCGACGATATTGTAAATCGGAATCCGGTTCAGGCCCGGAAGGGAATGCGCTTTTGACCATTCCTGCACCCGCAGCCACAGCGAATGCTCGGAAAAGTACCTTTCAACACGATCAAAAATGCGTCGGAGTTTCAACCTGAATCAATTTTTGCAGCAGTGCCGGATTAATCCGGCGAAGGAAAGACAAAACGCATAAAGTTGGTAAATGCCGTTCGTTTCATTCAAAAAAAGGCCGCATTGGCGCCAGCAAAAATTCCGGAGCAGGCACCACCTTTTTGGTCGCAGCTTCAAAAAAACACAGCCGGACCTGGCCGGAGTTAACGAGTTTTTTGCGCTCGTTGAAAATTTCGGTGTGAAACGTGATGTACTCATCCGGCAGCCGCCGGATTTCTGTGTGCACGGTCAGTAATTCATCATAATACGCCGGCCGTACAAAGCGCGCCTCCATGCTCACCACCGGCAGCCAAATACCATGTACTTCTTCCAACTCCTTGTACGTCAGGCCCAAAGAACGAATCGTCTCCACACGACCCACCTCGTAATACTGCGCATAATTGCCGTAATACAGGTAGCCCATCTGGTCGGTTTCGCCGTAGCGGACGCGGAGCTGGAAGTCGTGAGCGTACATTTTTTTTAATGATGAATGATGAATGATGAATGATGAATGATGAATGATGAATGATGAATGATGAATGATGAATGATGAATGATAAATGATGAATGATAAATGATGAATGATTACTTGGGCGATTCGGAAGATTTAAGGGTTAAGTTTTTTCTTTTGGTGAGGATGGAGCTGCGAAGGAGTTTCATAACTTCTTCTGCGTCAATATAAATGGATTGAAATTCAGAATCACTCAAGCACCCTGTGGTATGCAAGAGTTCCAGCCAATACAGGGTTTCACCAGTTTCCTTTTGAGCAATTCCCAGCTTATGAATGAAATCAAAACCACTTTCAGCATTTGCGGCTTCTCTAACCATAGCTCCAGGATTTGTTCCAGACCTTAACAGTTGTTTGCTCAGGTAATACTCCTGCTTCTTTTCAGCGAGATGTTTACACAAACGCACAATTCGCACCGCCAATTGAAATGACTTTTCCCTCAAAGGATCAGGTTTGCCAATTGTGTTCATGAGGTATATTTTTTAGGCATTCATCCATCATTCATCATTCATCATTCATCATTCATCATTCATCATTCATCATTCATCATTCATCATTCATCATTCATCATTCATCATTAAGTAAGCGGCATTTCCTCGCGTTCGATCGGGCAGGTCATGCAGTGGCTGCCGCCGCGTGCCCGCGAGAGTTCGTTGGAGGGGATGGTAATGATGGTGTTTTCGACTTTATCCGGCGAGGTTTTGCCGTTTTCGATGTCGCGCAGGAGTTTTTCGGCGCCGATGACTTTGTAGCCGAATTCCTTGAATGCTTTTTCGGTCACCGGATTGCGGTCATAGGTGATGGCGACACCGGGTTTGAGGGCCACGAGGTTGCAGCCGTCGGTCCATTGTTCGCGTTCCTGGTAAGGACTTTCGCCGCGGCCTGCCCAGATGAATTCCATCTTCGGGTTTACTTCGGCCAGCAGGAAATCGCGCAGGCTGGGGTATTCCACGGCTTCGCCGTTGGCGCGGTGCACGTCCACGTAGGAACCCAGGCCTTCCTGCACGATCGGGTGATAGCCCACAAAGTGGTTGTGGTTAATTTGTGTGAATACTGTGTCGATATGCATGTAGGTGCGTTCCTGCGGGATGTTGACCTGCACCACGTTTTTGATGATGCCGCGGTCGAACAGGTAGTTTTTCAGCATTTGGAAGGCGTATTCATTGGTGCGTTCGGAGCAGCCGATGAGCAGGTAGTCCTGGTTGAGCAACATCACGTCGCCGCCCTCGATGCTGATCGTTTCGCCGCGTTTGGAGGGTGGAAACTTGTCGACGCGGTTCAGGTTGATGGTTTTGCCTTCGGCTTTCAGGCGGCGGAAACGCGGGTGGCTGCTGAAGATCAGCCGGGTGAGAAAATTCTCCCGAAAGCGCGCCGTTTTGGCGGCTTTGGTGATAATAACGTGGTCTTTCACCGTCACGGCGATGTCGCGGGTAAAGATCAGGTTGGGAATCGGCCCAGTTATGATGCGGTCTTCGCCTCGGCGGTGGAAGGTGCATTTAAGGGTGTCGGCCAGCTGTTCGGGCGAGAGGCCGGCCAGGCGGGGGATGAACGAATACGGAAGTTCCTCGAAATCAATGATTTTGTTGATCACTTCGTACTTGCTTTCCTCGTCGCGGGTGCTTTCGGCGAGCAGGTCGCGGACATTGAGGACGTTCTCCTTGCCTAAAAAAGCGCGCAGGACGTTGGAAAAGATGTCGTGCTCGTCCTGCATGTTAGGCAGGTGTACGATGTCGTCGAACAGCAGCTCGCCGGCGCGTTTGGGGGTGATACGGGCGATGCCCTCATCGGGGCGGTGTACGACGACTTTTTTCAGGCGTCCGATTTCAGAATCAACGTAAATGCGGCTGTTTGCGTCCATAAAGGGATAGTTGGTAAGTATTGGTCGGGCAAAAAAAAGCGCCGCGAAGGTAGGAGGAAAAATCTGGGCTGTGAAAATTCCGGCTGCGAAGGCTTGTATTAATACTCCTGAATTCGACCACAATTATCCAAAGCAGCAGTACATTTTGATTCGGCTCCTTGGATAGATGAACATCACCGTCTCCCCCGGGTGGGAACCTATAAAAGGATCATTGCGCTTCCTCATGTGGAGGCACGCGTTTGTAATTCTAAGGGCTTTCTAAGGTATTCTAAGGAGGCTTTCAGGTATTGAACCGCAAACTGCCCAATTTTTGCACTCGGTTTGTCCGACAATGAAAGCCGGATGCTCCGTCTGTTCTGCACCCCATTTACTTGATGCTGAAAAGCCGAGACAAATCATTAATCGCCTTGTTCGTGAACATGAAACCTCACCTTTTTACCTGTATGTCGAAGTCCTTTGCCGTTTTAGGGCTCGCCCTTCTTTGCGCCACGTTGATGCAGGTTTCCTGCAATTCCCTGTCCGGTAATTCGGAACCGAATTCGGCACATTCCCTGGATGCCGATTCCCACCAAAAAATGCTGGCGCTGCTTCACAAAACCCAGCAGGGCCTTTACAATCCCGACAACCTCTTCTGCGCCGAGGCACGGATCGCCTACTACGATTCTCTGCTTCCGATCGTGCGCGACCCTTCGCAGCAGATCAATCTCCTGTTCCTCAAGGGTTCGGCATTGCTGGAGTACGGTGATGAAGCTTCCGCGATTGCCGTGTATAAAACACTCCTGCCCGCCGTGCAAAAAATGCCGGAGGCACGCCAACTGTTGCTGTCCAGCCTCGCCGTGGCTTATCTCCGCCAGGGCGAACGTGCCAACTGCGTTGCCGGGCATACTGCCGAAGCCTGCATCATGCCGATCCGTGGCACCGGCATCCACCAGGACAAAACCGGCGCGCGGGAAGCCATCGCTATCTATGAAGGCCTCTTGAAAGAGTTCCCCGATGACTACGACTCCCGTTGGCTGATCAATATCGCTTATATGACCCTGGGTGAATACCCCGCAAAGGTTCCCCAGCAGTGGCTCATCAAAGGACTCGACAACCCCGGATCCACTCGCGTTAATCCTTTTGTCGACGTCGCCATCAACCTCAAACTCAATACCAATAACCGCGCCGGCGGCTGCATTACCGACGATTTTGACAACGACGGTTATCTCGATCTCGTGACTTCGGCCTGGGGGCTGGACGATCCGATGCAATATTTCCACAACAACGGCGACGGCACGTTCAGCAACTGGTCGCATATTTCCCGGCTCGACGAAATCGGCGGGGGGCTGAACATCACCACCACCGATTACAACAACGACGGCTGGCTGGATATTTTCGTGCTCCGCGGTGCATGGCAGGGCGGCGCAGGGGTCTTTGGCCAGCAACCCAAATCGTTGCTGCGCAACAACGGCGACGGCACTTTTACCGACGTTACCTTCGATGCAGGCCTGGTTTCGATGCACCCCAGCCAGGCTGCCACCTGGAACGATTTCAACAACGACGGCTGGCTCGATGTTTTTATCGGCCACGAAAGCCAGAAGGACGAATCGCATCCCTGCGAATTGTACATCAACAACAAAAACGGGACGTTTACCGAAGTCGCCGAGGCGAAACAGATCAACATCCTCGCCTTCGTCAAAGGGGTCACTTCCGGCGATTACGACAATGACGGAGACGCCGATATCGCCATTTCCACCATGGACGGCGTGAAATTGCTTTTCCAGAATAATGGGGATAAACCTTTCGAAAATGTATCCGAAAAAGCGGGATTGAGCAAAGACAAAGGCCCGACTTTTGGCAGCTTTTTCTTCGATTACGACAACGACGGCTGGCTGGACCTGCTTTTCTGTAATTACGATTTCAAAAAACCCCTCTCGTATTACTCCGCAAAAGAAGCCTTGCACCCTTCGTCCGAAATGACGGGCAAGGTGTACCTCTATCACAACAACGGCAACGGCACCTTCACCAATGTCAGCGCCCAAATGGGCCTGAACCAGGTCGCTTTTGCCATGGGCAACAACTTCGGAGACATCGACAACGACGGCTTTCTCGACTTTTACCTGGGTACGGGCAATCCGAATTACCGCTCCCTGGTGCCCAATAAACTGTTCAAAAACGTGGGCGGGAAAAAATTTGTTGACGTAACCAACTCGGCTCGGGTTGGCAACCTGCAAAAGGGCCACGGTATTTCCTTCGCCGACATGGACAACGACGGCGACCAGGACATCCACATCGAAATGGGCGGCGCTTACAAAGGCGATGCCTATCCCAATTCGCTGTACCTGAATCCCGGCCAGGGGGCGAACAACTGGGTTTGCATCAAACTGGAAGGTATGCAATCCAATAAAGCGGCAATCGGGGCGAAAATCACCTTGAAAGTTCGCGAAAACGGCAAACTCAGGCAGATTTATCGCGTAGTCAGCACCGGCGGAAGTTTCGGCTGCTCACCGCTGCGCAGCGAGATCGGCATCGGCGCCGCGTCGACCATCGAGGAGATCGTGATCCAGTGGCCAGCCGGCAACAAAACGCAGGTTTTGAAAAATGTTCCCGCAAACCAGTTTATCAAGGTCAGGGAAGGAAATGAGAATTTCGAACCGGTTTATCTCAAAACCCTGGCATTCCAGCAAGGAGCCGCGATGCCGATGTGCGCTCCGGTAGTGCCTTCAAAATGACCCGGACACAGACTGGATAAACACCGGAGGCCGTCCCAAATAAAAACGAAAGAGTCCCTCGTCGATCAGCAGGCGAGGGACTCTCTTTTCGGTGCGAAGAACACACCGGATTTTTATTTAAACGGATTGGAAAACTTAGGATCGTTTGTAAACTGTTCGTCCGTGAAGGTTTCCAGAAAAGCCGCCAGCGCCTCTTTATCTGTCTGGCTCAGGTTCAGATGGCGGGCTCCATCGCCGTCGCGAAGCCGCCAGTCGAGGTTGGGTGATGCTTGCACGTTGTCGCTGTAATGGTCGATCACGTCCATCAGGGTGGCAAAACGACCATCGTGCATATAGGGCGCCGAAAGGGCTACATTGCGGAGCGACGGAATTTTGAACAGGCCGTCCATGCCCGGCTGATTGGCCCCTAGACCTTTGTCTTCATACGTTTTGTCCAGGCCGATGTCGGCCCATCCCATATTGCCGACAAAGCCCGGATTGTGGCAATTGGCGCAGCCTGCCGAGCCAAAGAACAGGTTGAAGCCTTGTTTTTCCTGTTCGTTAAACACGCCGAGGTTACCCGAGCCCCATCCGTGCGGCTCCGAACGGTCGAATTTTGAATTGGCCGTGACCATCGAATTCAGGAACTGGCTGAGCGCATCCGCCAGGCGTTCACGGGTGATGTTTTCGTCGCCAAAGGCTTTATTAAAAAGCGGTGGGTAGTAGGGGAGAGCGGCCAGTTTTTTCTCCAGCACGTCAAAATTGTCCATGCCCATTTCCACGTGGTTTTTAATGGGCTGGAGCACCATCGCTTTCAAATCGTTCTCGCGGGCATCCCAAAAAAATACTCCGCTCGCGATCGGGTTGACGATGGAATTGGCGTTCCGTTTGGTCAGCCCGTCGTCAAAACCCACGCTGAACCGTACGGGATCTGCAAAGCCGTCTTCCTGGTGGTGGCAGGAGGCGCAGGCGATGTTATTGGTCAGCGAGAGGGCCGGATCGTAGAAGAGCACGCGCCCCAGCGTGGCGCCCTCGTCGGTGACGAGCTGTTGTAGCTGACCGGCTACTCCGGAGAAATGTGCGGGCAGCGTCTGTTGCCGATAGGCGTATGGCTGGCTGGGCAGGTTGAGGTTGTTGGCCTCGTATTTATAGGGCAAATCAGGGTCTTTTTTGCAGTTGGAGAGCGCAACAAGGCCGGTGACCGCCAAAATGGCCAGGAAACAACGGAGCAGCATTTTCATGTCGAACAAGTTTTGAATGAAAAGGAAGGGTGTTTTTGTTGTGTCAGAAATGGTAAATCAGGAAGGTCCAGCCAGCTGAATGTGCTGTACTGGTAGAGATTGACGCGTGTTTTTGTTGTGTCAGAAATGGTAAATCAGGAAGAGGTTGGCTGGCAGGATGGTGATAAAGTCTTCGGTTTCATCGATGAAGATCTGATCGTCCAGTTCGGGGAAATTTTTGAAGTTGCGGGCGCGCTCGTTTTTGCCAAACAGCAGGTAATAAGCGGCTTCGGTGGAGAGGCCGAGTCTTTTGGTGATCCAGAAAGTGAGGCCTATGGAAGGCCCGCCTCCCCAGCCGCTGAACTGGTCGACGCGGGAGACCACGTCGAAACCACTGTCGGTTTCTTTTTTAAAATTGCGCCATTTGCCCACCCCGTCGAGACCGAAATTGCCGGAAAATCGGCGTCCGAGGCCGACCCGGTAGTCGAGGCCCAAGCGGAGGTCAAAACTGGTTTGCCGTTCGGTATCCGAATCCCGGAAGCCTTCCTGGGTCGAGCGCTGATAGCGGTGGGTGCCGCCGGCTCCGGCGCGGATTCCGAAATGGCCGGCTGAAAGGCGGTAACTCAGCAAATAAGGATTGGTCACGGCAGAATCCAGGCCGAAGCGGAAGACTTTATCCAGCAGCGCGGTGGCGTTTATACCCAGTTCGTGCCGCAATGGCAGGCGGGTTTTGCCGGTTTCCTGGGCTTGCAAAGCGACAGAACACCCTAGCAGCAGCGCTCCCATCCAGAATTTTTGAAAAAGAGAAGCCATAAAACAGGTGCTTTAAAAGTGAAGCTGCTTGATGAACATGTTATTGGTGCCGTTTACGTTGGAACCCACAAAGACCAGGTCGCCATCCGGAGTAGCTTCGATGTCCCGGGCTTGTACGCCCAGCAGACGGCGTTCGGCGGCCACGGTCATGGCCGGGAAATTGTATTTGGTGAGGATCGAGCCGAAAGCCTGGAAGTCGTTGCTGAGCGCATACAGATACTGTCCGTTCTGGGAAAATGCGCAGTCGACGATGCCGGCGGTCATCGCGATAGGCACCTGGGCTACAAAATTCAGATTCCTGTCGTAGACGATTCCGTCGTATTGAGGGATAAAATACTGCCCGTCATGGGATGCCGGGAGATATTGCAGAAAGGTCGAGAAGTTGCTGGTTCCTTTTTGTGCGATATCGGTGACGGTACCCTCGGTCGCGTCTACTTTAAAGCTGCGCAACTGGTAAGGGGAGGCTTCGACCAAAAGGTTTTCGACGGGATCGAGCAGCAGCAGGGTCCGGTGTTCGTAGTAATTGGGCCGGTAATACCCTTTTACAAGAGAGAAATCGTCGGATTGGCGGGTGGTAAAGCCGTTGTCAAAATCATATTGCGTCGTGAAATAACGGCCGTTGGGGCTAACGATCCAGGAGAAGGGTGCGACAGAAGCGCCGTAGGATTTCAGCGTGCCCAGGTCGGGCAAACTCATGACAAAAGGCGAGCTGAATCCACTCCACCAGAACAGCGCCGGAGCGCCGTTGTAGTATCCGACGGTCACGGCCATGTTGTCCAAAGAAGTAAAAGGCATGGAGGGCCGGCTGGGGAAAACGGTTTTGTGCAGGTAATCCACGACGAGCACTCGTCCGTTGTTGTCGTCGCCGATCACGACCCAGTTGGAATCGGGTACAAAGCGCACAAAAGCAGCGTTGCCGTTGATGAGCAGGTTGTCGAAGCTGAACGCCACGTCGTCGCTTTCGACGAAGCGGTCTCCGATGTCTACATATAATTTATAGTGTACCTCCTGAAACAGCGGCGGCGAAAAATCGGTGAAGGTGGTGGAGTCGGCCCGGTCGCTGGTGAAGATATTGTCCAGGCCGCCCACGTTCGGGAAAAGCCCGGGCGGGATCGGATTGGCCGAACGGATGAGCACATATTTTTCGAAAGAAGAAACCTTGGCTGCATCCCAGGAGAAGTGGATGGCATCACCGTCCTGTTCGTAGCGGAGCGTGATCGGGAAATTTTTGTCGCTGTTGTCGACGCTCAGGTCTTCCTTGCAAGTGGTGAATAAGAGCATCAGGGAACCGGCGAGGGCCAATGTCAGGAGTGAATAAGGTCGCACCATAATTTTATTCAGGCGTGGAGGAATGAACAGGTAGATGCTACAAAGTTATTCGAAGATGCCTTCCGGGCAGTTTTTTTTCGAAAAATCAGGAATTATGTCGCGAACGGTCACCTCGGCGCCATCATCGGCGGACCCACAGGGACAAATTGGAAAAGACCCTGCTGAATTTTTTTGGACAGGATTTGGAAACGATACCCCGTTGGCTACCTTTGCGCGGCCTCTTAACGGTTTATTAACCACCGCTAAAACAAACAAACAATTTAAAGCGCCTCTAAATAATGACGCATTTTTAACAGTTCGTTTGGTGAAGATGAGGGTGTTAATATTTTTGCGCTGACAATTTTCTGACGGTCCCAAAAGTGAAGCCCATGATTGAAAATTGTCGATTAACCAACTTTCGTGTTCTGATCTTGACATCAACTACCACTCTGTATATGTTGCTGAAACGCATCTGCTGGGTTTTCGCATTTGTAGTCGCCGCCGCTGTTTCCCTCTCTGCTGCGCCTACCCTTGAAGAAGGCAAAAATCTTTTCCTCGCCAACTGTGCCGCCTGCCACAACAAGAATATGAAGGACAATCTCACCGGGCCCGCGCTCGGTGGGGTGGAAGAGCGCTGGGCGGCTTATCCGCGCAAGGACCTCTACTCCTGGATACGGAACTCCAAAGCCATGGTCGATGCCGGCCACCCGCGCGCTACGGAGCTGTGGGCCAAGTGGAAGCCGACGATCATGAACAACTTCCCGGGCCTCACGGACGAACAGATCGAGAGCCTGCTGTTGTACATCAACCGGCCGCCGGATACGCCTAAAGGTCCCGTAGTCGGGGATGGCGGCGTCGCAAAAAAAGACAGCGGCAACATGTGGCTTTTTATCGGCCTTGCCCTGCTCCTCGGCCTGCTGGCCTTCGCCCTGATGCGCATCATCGACAACCTGGCCAACATCACCCGGGTGCAGGCCGGTGAAACGCCGGGTGTGCGCTCCTGGACCCAAACGATGAGCTCCAAAGGCTTCATCGCGTTCATGGTGTTTGCCCTGACGCTGATCTTCGGCTACAAAACCGTGGACAATGCCACGCGCATGGGCCGCGAACAAAACTACCAGCCCGATCAGCCGATCAATTTCAGCCATAAAATCCACGCCGGCACTTATAAGATCGATTGCCAGTACTGCCACGATTCGGCCCGCCGTTCGAAACATTCTTCGATCCCGGCGGCCAATACGTGTATGAACTGCCACTCGGCCGTGAAAAAAGGCACGATTTCGGGCACCTCCGAGATCACCAAGATTTACGCCTCCATCGGCTACGACCCGATTGCGGGCAAGTACATTCCGGACTACGACACCTGGAACGACAAGCAAATCGAGGATTTGTACAAAAAATGGATCGGACAGGAATACCTGGCCGCCAATAGCCTCACCGCTATGGACGACAACGGCCGCTCCAATATGGAAACCCAGTAGTGGGAAGGCATCGTGAAGGCGTTGAAAAACGACTCCAACGGCCGTATTCAGGGGCCTATCGAGTGGACCCGTATCCACAACCTCCCCGATCACGCCTATTTCAACCACTCCCAACACGTGGCGATCGGCCAGATTGCTTGCCAGAAATGCCACGGCCCGGTGCAGGAAATGGATGTGGTGTATCAGTTTTCGACCCTCGGCATGGGCTGGTGCATCAACTGCCACCGCGAAACGGAGGTGAAATTCAAAGAAAACGCTTACTATAACCAGTACCAGCGCTACCACGACGAGCT
Source organism: Saprospiraceae bacterium (assembly GCA_044224705.1). Classification (GTDB taxonomy): domain Bacteria; phylum Bacteroidota; class Bacteroidia; order Chitinophagales; family Saprospiraceae; genus M3007. The sequence goes on along the minus strand of JBGAJY010000004.1, from coordinate 49,871 downwards.
GAAAAACGGCACGCGTGAAAAAGTCACGGTACAGGACATTGGCGGTCTGGAATGCCAGAAATGCCACTATTAATGATAAATGAGGAATGATAAATGATGAATTAATCGTGTTGTCATTCTTGTTTTCATCTTCAATCAATCGAAATTCATTCAGGAAAAAATGGATGTTTTGTGATTTTGGCAGTTAAGCGCCATTCATCATTCATCATTCATCATTCATCATTCCAAAAGATATGCACAACGATAACGGCATTTGGGTAAGCACCGAAGACTTGATGCGGGAAGAGAGCTTCCTGCAATCGGGAGAAAAGGAGTTTTCCATTGAAAATATCGCTGAAACTGACGGCCAATGGACGGCCAGTCGCCGTGATTTTCTGAAACTGCTCGGTTTCGGTCTGGGCGCGGCTACTCTCGCAGCTTCCTGCGAAATTCCGGTTAAAAAGGCGATCCCTTACGTCACCAAACCCGACGAGATCGTACCCGGCGTCGCCAACTATTTCGCCTCTTCATTTGTCAACGGCGGCGATTACTGCGCCGTATTGGTCAAAACCCGCGAAGGCCGGCCGATCAAAATTGAAGGCAACTCGCTCAGCAGTGTGACCGGCGGTGGCACCAGCGCCCGTGCACAGGCAGTTGTGCTCAGCCTTTACGATACCCGCCGGATCAAACAAGGCGGCGCCATCGAAAATGGTGAAGTCAAGCCGTTGTCGTGGAATGATCTCGACAAAAAAATAAAGGGCCAGCTGCAATTGGGCGGACAAGTGCGCATTATTGCCAACACCATCCTCAGCCCTACGGCAAAACTGGCGCTCGGCGAATTCACCGCCAAATACCCGAACAGCCGCGTGGTCACGTATGACCCCGTTTCAAGTGCTGCTTTGCTCGCCGCCAACGATCAATGCTTCGGCGTCCGCGCGGTGCCGAACTACCACTTCGACCGCGCCGACGTGATCGTGTCCTTTGGCGCCGATTTCCTCGGCACCTGGCTCAGCCCGGTGGAATATGCCCGGGATTACGCGAAAAACCGCAAAATCCGCAACGCCAAAGGCGCAAAAATGTCGCGCCACTACCAGGTGGAAAGCCACATGTCGCTCACCGGCTCCAACGCCGACAACCGTATTCTGGTAAAGCCGAGCGAACAAGGCGCTGCCATCGTGGCCCTCTACAACGCCCTCAGCGGCGCAGCGGGCGGCCCGAAACTCAACGACAAAGCTGCCGCTGCCATCCGCAAAGTGGCCGCCGAACTGCAAAACGCACGGGGCAAATCGCTCGTCGTCAGCGGTTCGAACAATATCATGGAGCAGGTGTATGTCAACAAGATCAACGATTTGCTGGGCAACCTGAATGCAACCGTCGATTTCAACGCCGCTTCCAACCAGCGCCAGGGCGACGAACGCGAAATGATGCGCCTCATCGATGAAATGAACTCCGGCCAGGTGACGGCCGTGTTCGTTTGGGGCGCCAACCCTGCCTACGAACTGCCGAATGCCGAGCAATTCAAAACGGCATTTGCAAAAGTCGGCACCCGGGTGTCCTTTGCCACGGTGCTCGACGAAACGACCCTGCTTTGCAATTACTCCGCACCGACCCACCACTTGCTGGAATCCTGGGGCGATGCCGAGCCGAAAGCAGGCCAATACAGCCTCATTCAACCCACGATCGCTCCGCTGTTCAACACCCGCCAGGCCGAACTCAGCCTGCTGGAATGGGCAGACAGCCCCAACCTGAACCGCGAGGACGACCAGCCGTACTACCAATACCTGAAATCGCACTGGGCCAGCGACCTGTTCGCCCAGCAGACGAAATACGCCACCCCGGCCGCATTCTGGGACATGAGCCTGCACGACGGTATTTTTGAAATGCCGGTTGCAGAACGCGCGGTTTCTTTCAATGCAGGCGTCACTCCGAACCCGGAAGGTGTCACCCAGCCGGGCAATTCCGAACTCGAAATTTCCTTCTACGAAACCGCCAACATCGGCGGCGGCCAATATGCCCACAACCCCTGGTTGCAGGAAATGCCCGACCCCGTCACCCGCACGGTTTGGGGCAACTACCTCAGCATCCCTGTGGAATGGGACGGTGTGAACAACATCAACGGCTGGATGGGCCTGAACGACGGCGACAATGTCGACCTCGAAATCAAAGGCCAGAAAATGACCTGCACCGTCGTACGCAACTTTGGCCAAATGCCTGGCACAGTATCCATTGCACTGGGTCAGGGCCGTACAGCCGGCGGCAGCGGTGTGGGCTACGGCGTCAATGTGAATCCCTGGCTGCCTGTTGAAGGCGGCTTGATCCAATATTTTGCCAAAGACGTCAAACTGACCAAAACCAATACGGTCGACAAGCACTTCGCATGCGTCCAGCACCACCATACGATGGGGGTTCAGGCCATGGGCAAGGAAGAAGGGAAGGTGATCAACGCCGACGAAAAATCACTCGGCTGGAAAGGCTTCCAGGGTTCTCTGACCGACCGTTCGATCATTTTTCATACGAATCTGAACGAACTGCCCAAACTGGTCGGCGAGATCGAAGAATTCCGCGAAGAAGCCCATCACCTCAATTCCCAAACGCTATATCCCGACCGCACCGATGTATTTACCGCCGGTGTGCACTGGGGTATGTTTGTGGACCTGAATGCCTGCATCGGTTGCGGCGCCTGCCAAATCGCCTGCGTCAGTGAAAACAACGTGCCTGTGGTGGGTAAAAAAGAAGTGCACCGCCACCACGAAATGACCTGGCTCCGGATCGACCGTTATTTCTACGGAGATATCGAAAATCCGCAAGTGGTGTATCAGCCGATGATGTGCCAGCACTGCGAAAACGCCCCCTGCGAAAACGTTTGCCCGGTGAACGCCACCAACCACTCGATGGAAGGCTTCAACCAGATGGCTTACAACCGTTGCATCGGCACCCGCTACTGCGCCAACAACTGCCCATACAAAGTCCGCCGTTTCAACTGGCTCGACTATACCACTGCCGACGTTTGGCCCGCCAACGAAGAGCGCGTATTCCACGCAGAAGGCGACGACAAACCCTTCTACGCCGACAACCTTGTGCGCATGGTGCTCAATCCCGACGTTACGGTTCGTACCCGCGGTGTGATTGAAAAATGCTCCTTCTGCATCCAACGCGTTCAGGAAGGCAAACTGACCGCCAAGCAGGAAGGCCGCGCCATCCTCGACAACGACATCCGGTCGGCTTGTCAAACAGCCTGCCCCACAGGCGCCATTGTTTTTGGAAATACCAACAACCCGGACAGTGAAGTCAGCAAACTCAAAAAAGGCGCTTTGGTGTACCAGGTACTTGAAGAAATCAACGTGCGCCCGAACGTCGAGTACTCGGCCAAGGTGCGTAACAGCAACGAAGAATTATTTGGTTAAAAGGTTTGTAAAGGTTGATTAGGGTTCATGAAGTTTATACCATCAGCCCGATAAACCTTAATAAACCTCATAAACCTTTATAAACAATCCAGTTCAAGATATGTCGCAAGCAGTAGCGCCGGTTCGGCACGTATTGATTGAGGGCAACAAATCCTACCACAACATCACTGAGGATTTGTGCGTACCTACCGAAAAAGCTCCGTCGAGAGAATGGATACTTGCCTTCTCTTTGTCGGCTGCGTTTCTCGGCCTGTATATTTTCGCCATCGTCTGGACGGTCTGGAAGGGCATCGGTGAATGGGGCGCCAACCGTACCATCAACTGGGCCTGGGACATCACCAACTTCGTGTGGTGGATCGGTATCGGTCACGCAGGTACCCTGATTTCGGCCATTCTTTTGCTGTTCCGCCAGCGTTGGCGTACGGGTGTGAACCGTGCGGCAGAAGCCATGACGATCTTCGCCGTGATCTGCGCCGGACAGTTCCCGATTTTCCACATGGGACGTGTCTGGCTGGCCTTTTTCATTTTCCCGTTCCCTAACACACGGGGTCCGCTGTGGGTCAATTTTAACAGCCCGCTGCTTTGGGACGTATTCGCTATTTCGACCTATTTCTCGGTGTCATTGCTGTTCTGGTACACCGGCCTGGTGCCCGACCTCGCCACGGTGCGCGACCGCGCCACCGGTTTCCGGCGCAAGATGTACGAGATTTTCTCATTCGGCTGGACGGGCAGTGCCAAACACTGGCAACGCTGGGAAGCACTCTCCCTCGTGCTCGCAGGCATCTCCACACCGCTCGTGCTTTCGGTGCACACGATCGTGTCCTTCGACTTTGCCACATCGGTGGTTCCGGGTTGGCACACGACCATTTTCCCGCCATACTTTGTTGCAGGCGCTATTTTCTCCGGTTTTGCCATGGTGCAAACGCTGATGGTGATTACCCGGAAAGTGTTGAAACTGGAACAATACATCACGATCAATCACGTCGAATCGATGAATAAAGTGATCGTGCTGACGGGTACGATTGTGGGTGTCGCTTATCTCACGGAATTGTTCATCGCCTGGTATTCGGGTTATGTGTATGAGCAGTTTGCTTTCTACAACCGGGTATTCGGTATCTACTGGTGGTCTTATTTCGGGATGATGTTCTGTAATGTGGTGGCTCCCCAGGTATTCTGGGTGCGTAAAATTCGCCGCAGCATTTGGTGGACATTTTTCCTCTCCATCGTGATTAACGTGGGTATGTGGTTCGAGCGTTTTGTGATCATCGCTACCACGCTGGCCCGCGATTTCCTTCCCTCTTCCTGGAGTTACTATTCCCCGACCTGGGTGGAGATCAGCATTTTCACTGGTACTATCGGCTTGTTCTTCTTCTGCTATCTCATTTTCACCCGTGTGGCGCCTGTTGTGGCTATCGCCGAGGTGAAGGCAATTCTGAAAGTGGCAGGCGACCAATTCATCGGCCCCAACGCCAAACCACATCACCATGACCATGGCCATGCCAAACCGGTGGAGACGAAAAAATCCGACGATCAGGCATAAGCAATTGAAAATCAATTTATTCTTAGAAATCACAACCATCTCTCAATAAATGGCTGCTGAACATACAAAAGTCCTTTACGGACTGTACAACGACGAGGAAGACCTGAAGCGGGCCGTGAAAACCGCTCACGCTGACCATCTGGACATGATGGACGTGTTCACTCCGTTTCCGGTGCACGGTCTCGATCCTATTATCGGGTTGCATGAAAGCCGCTTGCATTATCTCGGCTTTGTTTATGGTGCAATCGGCGCGTTATTCGGATTCGGGGCAATGACCTGGATTTTCACTTCCGACTGGCCGATCATTTTCGGCGGCAAACCCTATTGGTCGGTACCGGCATTTATCCCGATCACCTTCGAGATGACAGTGCTGTTCTCCGCCTGGGGTATGACGCTCACCTTTTACACGATTTGTGGTATGTGGCCGGGTGTAAAAGCCAAATCGTTGGATAACCGTATTACGGATGACAAATTCTGCATCGCTTTTGATGTTACGGATGCTGGCGATGGCGACGTCGACGGATTGAGAGGTTTCTTCGGTCGTACCGGCGCCGCAGAAATCAACGTAAAAACCCTTTAAGATTGATCACTCATCGCTCATAACTTTTTGAAAAGATGAAATACGCAATTGGCGCGATTCTGGGGATTGCCTTGTTTGCCTGGTTGTTTTCGCTTTGCTCTCCGGCAGGCATAAACAAAACAGGCCATGAATACATGCCTGACATGGCCCATGCCGTCTCTTATGAGTCCAATTATTACAATACCTATTATTGGAACCATTGGGCTGATGATAAAAACACCTTTACGGTAGCCCAGCTGTCACAACCACGGGGCAAGGTTGAAGGCACCATTCCCCGCGGGTACACCGGAGTCTACTATGCCGGCGCTGCCGAACTGGATATTGTTCGTGGTAAAAATGCCTCTAATGCGATTGCAGCGCCCATCAATGGCCATGCCCCCTTTTATTATCAAAATAATGAAGACGAGCGACTTCGCTGCGAACAGGAAATGACGCTCAATCCTTTCCCAATTACGAAGGCCGGTCTAGATCATGCAAAACCTTTGTATGAGATTTATTGCGGCGTCTGCCACGGAACAAAAGGCGACGGCCAGGGCAACCTTATTTCTGTTCCGGATTCGAAATATCCGGCACAGCCCAGGAACCTCATTGCCGATGATATGATCAATGCCGGCAACGGACGCTATTATTTTGCCATTATGTACGGCAAAAACATGATGGGCAATTATGCTGACAAGTTGTCATTTGAAGAGCGGTGGCAAGTGATTCACTACATCCGTTCCCTTCAGGCTAAATCAAAAGGCCTTGAATACAGCGAAACAGCCAATACTTTGAACAATGTGGATGCCCCGGCCAAAGGCACGGCTACCGGCCCTGCTCTGAAACCGCCGGCCCCGGCAACAGCGCCCGCTCCGGCAACGGCGCCTGCGACTAAAAAATAGATTGACCCTGAAATCTGACTTTCAAAATCAAAAAATCCGGCTTGATGCCGGCTTCGCGATATGAATCTGAATACGCAATTCGTATTTGACGGCAAACTGAAACGCAACCTTATCATCGGTATGGTGGTTGGCGCTCTTTGTCTTGCCTGGTCACTTGTTGGCGACGACGAGTACAACACCCGTTTTTGGACCAACTGGTTGCACAATTCGGTGTTTTTCACCGGAATTGGTTTCATGGCCATGTTTTTCATGTCGGCCCAAATCACTGCTTTTGCAGGTTGGAACGCCGTGATCAAACGAATCTGGGAGGCTATGAGTCAGTTCATGTGGGTCGGCCTCCTGCTGATGGGTGTGATCGTAGTGGGTGTTTGGGGACATTTCCACCATTTGTACCACTGGAATGACCCGAATATCAACATTGCCAACCCGGACATGCCTGGCTTTGATAAAGTGCTTGCCGGCAAAAAAGGCTTTCTCAATCCGGTCTTTTTCACCGTTGGCGTACTGGGCTTCCTGTCTATCTGGTATTTCTGGGCTTACAAGTTGCGCCAGGCTTCGGTCGCGCAGGATACCCAGGAAACGGCCTCCTTCGATTTTTACAAAAAACAACGCAAGTGGGCGGCTTCTTTCCTCCCCCTCGGCGGATTCCTCAGCACGGTTTTCCTTTGGCAATCCGTGATGTCGGTCGACCCGCATTGGTACAGCACAATGTTTGCCTGGTATTCAATGATTTCAGTGTGGCTTGCCTCCATGTCGATGACGATCATGCTGATCATCTACCTGAAATCCAAAGGACACCTCGAGTATGTAACGCGGGATCACTTGCACGATATTGGCAAATTCCTTTTTGGCATCAGCGTTTTCTGGATGTACCTCTGGTTTGACCAGTTCATGCTGATTTGGTACGCCAACAACGGTGAAGAGACCATTTATTTCAAGGAAAGGATGAACCATTACCCCGTTTTGTTCTGGGGTAACCTGGTGATGAATTTTGTCGCTCCGTTCCTTATTCTGATGCGCAACGATACCAAGCGCAAGTTTGGAACAATGTTTTTTGTCGCTCTGATTGTGTTTTTCGGACACTGGTGGGACTATTTCTATATGATTAAACCGGGAGCCCGCACGGCTGCTTTTGAAGCTACGGAACTGAAAGAAGGCAAAAAAGAAGGCGGATTATCCCAAACGATGAAGGATGTCGGCCATGCTGATCAAGATGCCATGAAAGGCGCTTCGGAAGCTACGACAGCCGGAGCAGATGCCGCCAAAGCAACGGGGGAAGTTACGGAAAGCGTCGCCGGGAAACCGCAGGAAGCGGCCGCAGAACACTCCTCAGACACCCTGCAGCACGAAACTGCCGGGCATACTGAATCCGTCGCTCCCGCCGACCATGCTGAAACGGCAGAAGCTACGGCTGCTACACATGAGGCAACCGCTGAACATGGAGAAGGTCATGAGGAGCACGCTGCGGGTGAGGCACAACACGGCGACAAGTCATTTAAGTTGGGCTACACTATTCCTGGTATTCAGGAATTGGGCATTCTGGTTGGCTTCCTTAGCCTCTTCCTGTTTTTCTTTTTCAACCAGTTGTCGAAAGCTTCCCTTGTGCCATTACGCGATCCCTACCTTGAGGAGAGCCTTCATCACGAAACCGGTGCTTATATCGAAGGTGAAAAATCACTGGATGGTGATGGTTCCGACGATGGGCATGGGCATCATTGATACAAAGAATTCAGATTGATTCCAATTAAAATTGGAGCCTCAACCAACCTCGTTTTTTTGAGTTTTAAGCAAAAAAATTGCGATGACAGCGCTTATCATACTTCTCTGCGTCCTCCTTATTTCAATCGTCCTGATTCAAATCGGGAAAGTGACCGAACTCACCTCCCAGATCAAAGGCGAGCGCGAAGCCATGCGCGATAACAGCAAATGGAACGGCTTGTTATCTCTGATCTTCTTGGTGGTATTCCTTGCCGGCGTTATGATTTCGGCCTGGGATTTTAAAAACGTCATGCTCTGGTATGGTCCCCACCAATCGGCCTCTGCTCACGGAAGTGTTCTGGACAGTGCTTTTAATGTGACCTTGTTTTTTACCGGAATTGTGTTCGTGCTTACCCACATTGCGCTGTTCTGGTTTGCTTATCAATACCGCTGGCAGGAGGACCGCAAAGCCCGGTTCATCGCTCATGACAACCGGTTAGAGGTGTGGTGGACAGTGATCCCGGCTGTTGTAATGACAGTACTGGTGGTGCGCGGCCTCAATGCCTGGAATACGGTAATGGCCGATGTAAAGGAAGGCGAAGACTTCATGGAAATTGAAGCCACCGGGCAGCAGTTCAACTGGATCATCCGCTATCCGGGCCCGGATGGCAAACTCGGCGCCCGCGATTACACCCTGACGACGGCCAACAACCAACTCGGACAGGACTTCCGCGATCCTAAAAACTGGGACGACATTATTGCTGACAAAGAATTGGTTCTGCCGGTGGGCAAGAAAATCCGTGTTCGTATAACCGCTAAAGATGTGCTGCACAACTTTGACCTGCCGCACTTCCGCGTAAAAATGGATGCTGTTCCAGGCATGCCTACGTATTTTGTGTTCACTCCCGTGAAAACGACCGCAGAATACCGCAACGAGCTCCGCAAGTATCCCGAATACAATGAACCCGCTGATCCGAACGATCCTACTGGTCCAAAGCGTTGGGAGAAATTCGATTATGAACTCGCTTGCGCCGAACTCTGTGGTAAAGGTCACTACTCCATGCGACGGGTATTGCGTATCGTCTCTCAGGAGGAATATGACGCCTGGTACAAACAGCAACAATCTTACTACCTCACCCAAATTCGGGATAAGGACGATGACCCCAATAAAGGCAAAGTGCTCGATATCGAAGTGGCTCAGCGCGCCAAGGAATTCAGTGAGAACGTAAAAAAGGCAGTTGAATCCGCTACACCTGCTGATAAAACCCTGACACTCAAACATATCAATTTTGAGACAGGTGCTGCTACGCTGACGGCCGACAGTCGCTATGAACTCGACAACCTGGTCACTGCCATGACCGCCTATCCGAATCTGATCATCGAGGTGGCTGGCCATACGGACAATACAGGCGACCCAGCTGCCAACCTGGCCCTGTCCGGCCAACGCGCTACTGCTGTGGTCAATTACCTGACCAACAAGGGAATCGCTTCCAGCCGGCTCAAGCCGCGCGGCTACGGGGATTCTAAACCCTTGGTTGCCAATGATACTCCTGAAAACCGCGCAAAAAACCGGCGAACTGAATTCACGATCCTTTCGAACTAATCGAAGGCTCAACCCGGATCGCCCATTTCTCAACAACACCGAACCCGACTGGTTTCACTAAATAACATTTCAAATTTCCTCTGGCTATGGCTCACACGCATCCTGCTGCCGTTGAAACAATGGAAGAACAACTCATCCAAACGGAAGGGTATAACGACCATTTTCACGAACACCATCACGGCGACAAGTACCAGTCGAATTTCCTTACCCACTACATTTTCAGCACCGATCACAAGATGATCTCCCGGCAGTTTCTGATCACGGGTATCATTTGGGCATTTATCGGCGCCGCTATGTCGATTGTTTTCCGTTTGCAATTGGGTTTCCCCGAGGCTGACATGGCCTGGCTGCGTCCCATCCTCGGCAAATGGATACAGGTGAATGACGCAGGGATCGGCAAACTCGATCCCGAGTTTTATTATTCACTGGTGACCATGCACGGTACCATCCTCGTGTTTTTCGTGCTGACTGCCGGTCTGAGCGGTACATTCGCCAACCTGTTGCTGCCGCTGCAGCTGGGAGCCCGCGACATGGCCTCGCCACTGCTGAATGCTTTTTCCTACTGGTTTTTCTTCCTGGCAGGCGTGGTATTGTTCCTTTCATTGTTCCTCAGCACGGGACCGTTTTCAGGGGGCTGGACAGCTTATCCACCATTGAGTGCGCTGCCTCAAGCTTCCGAGGGTTCTGGCGCGGGGATGACCATGTGGATCACGGCAATGGCCTTGTTTATTGTCTCGTCTTTGCTGGGCGGTATCAACTATATCACCACGGTGCTCAACCTCCGCACAAAAGGAATGAACATGTGGCGCCTGCCGCTTACGGTTTGGGCGCTGCTGGTTACTGCAATCCTGGGGGTTTTGTCGTTCCCGGTACTGTTTTCCGGCGTTATGCTGCTGATTTTTGACCGCAGCCTCGGAACATCTTTTTACCTGAATGAAATTGTTGTCGGCGGCCAGATCCTGAGCCGGGTTGGCGGCAGCCCCATCCTGTATCAGCACCTTTTCTGGTTCCTGGGGCACCCCGAAGTGTACATTATTATTCTCCCTTCAATGGGTATTGTTTCGGAAGTGTTGTCGGTTCACTCGCGCAAGCCGATATTCGGTTACCGCGCCATGGTGATGTCTATTCTGGCGATCGGATTCCTGTCGTTTATTGTTTGGGCGCACCACATGTTTATGTCCGGGGTGAATCCGTTTATCAGCAACTTCTTTGTGATCTTCACCCTCATCATTGCCGTACCATCGGCCGTGAAAGTGTTCAACTGGATTTCAACCATTTACGGCTCCAATTTTCGCTTCACCTCGGCGAGTTTGTTTGGTGTAGGGTTTGTTTCGATGTTTATCTCCGGCGGTTTGACGGGTATCTTCCTGGGTAACTCGGCCATCGATATTCAATTGCACGACACTTATTTTGTGGTTGCCCACTTCCACATTGTGATGGGTGTTGCGGCATTCTTCGGCATGTTCGCAGGCATTTATCACTGGTTCCCCAAAATGTATGGGCGCTTCATGAATGAAACGTTAGGGAAAATCCACTTCTGGGGTACTCTTGTTGGTGCATACGCCATTTTCTGGCCGATGCACTACACGGGAATGGCCGGTGTTCCCCGCCGCTACTACAGCATCGAAAACTTTGAAAGTTTCAAGCACTTTGTGGACCTCAACCAATTCATTACGGTTGCTGCCATTGTGGTGTTTTTCCTCCAGATTCTGTTTATCATCAACTTTTTCTACTCCATTTTCAGCGGCCGTAAACTGACGGTGCGCAACCCTTGGGGCGCCAATACGCTGGAATGGACCACTGATGTCAATCCCGGACACGGCAACTGGCCTGGCAATCTGCCGACCGTGCAGCGTTGGGCATACGACTACAGCAAAGAAGGCGGGGAAGAATTTGTTTCACAAATTGTTCCGCTTCGGGAAGGTGAACACGATCACGGGCATTGATAAGTTGATAATCAGAACAAGAAAATGAAGCAGCAAACGCCCATGGTTCGCGATCAGGCTCAACCTGTCACGCTTTGGCAAGGCACCTTGCGGGGCATCACCGACTTCGGTCTGTTGGTCAAATTCCGACTGACCCTGATGGTAATTTTCTCTGCCGTTATTGCCTATGCCATTGTGAGCACGGGTCCTGTGAACTGGTCGGCACTGATTCTGCTGGCATTTGGGGGCTTCATGGTCACAGGCGCAGCCAATGCCTTGAACCAGGGCCTCGAACGCGAATATGATCGGTTGATGACACGTACCGCCAACCGCCCTGTGGCTGCTGGACGCATGAGCCTTTCCACAGCAGTCCTTTGGGCTGGAATAATGGCGATGGTGGGCATTTCCAGCCTGTCATGGTTCAACCCGCTCACCGGATTTTTGGGCACGTTGTCTCTTATCAGTTACGCTTTCGTGTACACGCCACTTAAACGTTCCACTCCGTTGTCAGTGGTAGTGGGCGCCGTACCAGGGGCTTTGCCGATTATTATTGGGTGTGTAGCGTTTGAAGGAACGATTACTCCGCTGGCTTTTCTGCTGTTCATGATCCAATTTCTTTGGCAATTTCCTCATTACTGGGCCATCGCATGGCTGGCTGATGAAGATTACAAAAAGGCGGGATTTTACATGCTTCCTTCCCGGAGTGGCCAAAAAGACGCTTCGGTTGGAGTGTTATCCCTCATTTTCTGCCTTTTGATGATGGTCAATGCTTTGGTTGGATATGCCTTCGGACTGACGAGCCTGCCTGCTACATTGGCTCTTTTCGCTCTTAATGCCTGGTTTGCCTGGCGATGCTGGCAACTTGTCCGGGAGTGTTCCAACGGAGCAGCCCGGCGTCAGATGTTTGCCTCATTCCTGCATTTGCCGCTCTCTTTATTGGTTGTGTTGATTGACAGGTTTTAAAATATGAACGCTTTGACTCAGCAATATCGCCGCTCGAAAATTCATCCCTACCAGTTTGCGCTGTGGATAGGCCTGGCAACCATTGTCATGATGTTTGTGGCCTTTACCAGTGCCTACATCGTACGGCGGGCGGCAGGCAACTGGTACGAGTTCCGCTTGCCGGATATTTTTTTGGTCAATACGGCAGTGATTTTACTCAGTAGCGTTACCCTCCAGGTGTCCTTTAATTCTTTTAAAAAAGGGCGCGAGATGGCCTACAAAGGTTTTCTGATCGCTACGTTTATCCTTGGAATTGCTTTTGTAGTCCTGCAATACATGGGTTGGAAAGCGATGGATGCGCAAGGCGCAACCATTACAATCAATCCTTCGAGCTCGTTTATTTATGTTATTTCAGGGGTTCACGCTGCCCACGTCCTTGGCGGGATTACTATTCTGATGGTTGCACTGATGCATGCTTATATCCTGCCTTACCGTCCGACGGAGCGCCGGGTGTTGCGTTTTGGCCTGAGTCTGCAGTATTGGCATTTTGTCGATCTGCTTTGGGTATATTTATATGGATTTTTTATGCTTCAGGCCTGATTAACCAATTAAGTAAAAAAGTTTGTAGCCTTATAACTGACTGATTTTATGGCAGATACTTCTGTTGCCCACTCCCACGAGACGCATGACAGCCACCAGGAAGGGACCGCTAACTGGGAAGGCGCGGCCGAACCGTTCAAGGCGAGCTACGGCAAGCTGATGATGTGGTATTTTCTTGTGTCCGATGCTTTCACCTTTGCAGGCTTCCTTATCGCTTACGGAGCTTTGCGTTTCAGCCTTCCGACCTGGCCAGAGCCCGATTTTGTGTTTGCCTCCTTTCCTTTCCTGAAAGAAGGCACGCATTGGCCGCTGGTGTTTGTTACCTTCATGACCTTTGTGCTGATTTTCAGCTCGGTCACGATGGTTCGTGCCGTGCAGGAAGGCCATCGCGAAAACCGCCGTGGGGTGGTATTCTGGATGTTCCTCACCATTTTGGGAGGGGCTACCTTTCTGGGCTCGCAAGCTTATGAATGGACCACGCTGATCAAAGGAGAAAATGTTTCCGTCACACGCAACCCGTTCGGGCGGTATGTGGACGATGGATACCTCGTCCAACTGAACGAAAGCGGAGCACCTGTTATGGATGAAAAGGGACGCCCTGTGCCTTTGACCAAAGACGGCGCGATTGTGGAGGTCCATAAAGGTCAGTCCTACCTGCTGCACGGCCATGAGCATAACGGCGAGGTGGTCCTGGAAAAACCTTATGTCTTTTACACCAAAGGATCGGACGCCGGTAAAATCCAACCGGTTGCCGAGGGGCCTAAAGCGTTCGGCGCCTTATTCTTTTTTATTACCGGCTTCCACGGTTTTCACGTGTTCTCAGGCGTACTTTTTCTGAGCATCATCGCCATCAACGCCGCCAGCGGTTTGTACGCTGCCCGCCGCAATGGTTATGAAATGGTAGAAAAAATCGGTTTGTACTGGCACTTTGTAGACTTGGTCTGGGTGTTTGTATTCCTCGTGTTTTACCTGCTTTGATTGTTCAAAATTGCTCACTACTTCAATTCGTTGATCATATGTCGCATTTATCATACGATGACCAAAAGAAACTTGTGTTTCGCGGGCTGATGATCCTGGGGATCATTACGCTGGTGGAAGTTTTTATAGCGTTGCTTGCCAAAGGCCACATCGTCCACAGCATCAAATTCACACATGGATTTGGCCACTACCTGTACATGCTGCTGATGATTGGCTTTTCTGCGTACAAGGCTTATTTCATCATTTTTTACTTCATGCACATGGCATACGAGATACGCGGCCTGGTGCTGAGCGTATTGCTGCCAACCACTTTGTTGATCTGGGCCATCATCGCATTTTTTCAGGAAGGCAATTCCTGGGGCGCCCGCCGAGAGCAGATCAAGGAAAAAAATGAAGAAATGGTCCGCCCTGCTCCAACGAGCCAACCACAAGGGTATCTGATTCCCGGGACCATAGGACGAATGAATGGTTAACAAAAAATCCAAAAGGGCGGGGCAACAGAACCTCGCCTTTTTTGTTGATGCTGAATAAATTGAATCATGGCAAAATCTGAAAATAAACCCACGCGTACCCGGCAAATCTGGATTCTGGCAATCCTTTTTTTGATCCTGATCGTTTTGCCTGCCGGTTCCTGGTTTTACCTGCGCAGTGGGCTGAATTGGCATAAAAAAGCAGTCGGGGAACTTCGTTATTACGCCAAAATCCGTCCCGTGATGGTCATCCCGCCAATTGGCGAGCGCTTTGATGACCTGGATTCCAAAGTTTGCGTGATTTATAATTTTGGTGAAGAACCTACCCTGAACGATACCACCAAACTGATTCTCGATACCTACCAGAATTTGTTCAACCAGTTCGGCTTGTACTCCGATGAGTCGGTCCGGCCCGATCTCCGTTTTGTGCCGATCTATGAAGGTGGAACTTCCGAGTTTCGATCCTACCTCCAACGCCTCCCGAGTTCCGATTATGCCACCTGGCGGCGCAGTGGCGGTCTCGGATCATGGCGAACCATTCTGGAAAATAGTTACGAACAGTTTTGCCGGGATGAAGGCTGTAAACCCGCTCCCTGTTATTTTGTACTGGCCGACACCAGTGGCAGCATCCGGCGGTTTTATGACGCCATGGATCCCAACCAGGTGGGCCGAATGGTCGAACACATGGCTCTTTTATTGCCGAAACAGTGAGTTGCTGCTATGATAGAATCTGTTTCAAAGCCTGATTTCGCCCTGGAGAAACGTCTCAACACCATCGCCTATATCGTTTCCGCTGTGGTTTTGCTGCTCGTTGGCGCCATGCGCCGCTACAAAATTGACCTCGGTATCGATTTCAGTTTTTTGCCCCCAGTGCATGCCTCGCTCAATGCATTGACCGCCGTGATATTGGTTTTTGCCTTCTGGCAAATAAAAAACCAGCGTGTCGAGGCACACCGGCGCGCTATTTACGCAGCAATGGTCTGTTCCGCTTTGTTCCTGGTCTCTTATGTCCTCTATCATTTTACGACTCCGGAGACCCGATACGGAGGAACCGGTATATGGCGGACCGTTTATTTCTTTGTGCTAATCACGCACGTAATCCTGGCCGCGGTAATTTTGCCATTTATTCTGCTGACCTTTAATCGTGCCTATACGGGCCAATATGCCCGTCACCGCCGCATTGCCCGATGGGTGTTCCCTTTGTGGTTGTACGTGGCGGTTACCGGCCCGATTTGCTACCTGATGCTGCGTCCGTTCTATCCGTCGTGATGGAATTATTTATTTGAAAATCAATTTTTTATGAAAAATAAACTCGTAAAAACAGCCGGAATGCTGGCACTGGTTTTCTCGCTGGCATTTTTCGCTGTGCCGCTCACGGCGCAATGCCCGATGTGTAAAGCCACTGCTGAATCCAACCTGAAACACGGCGGGACGGCCGGCCGTGGACTGAACACCGGCATCCTTTACATGTTACTGGCGCCTTACCTCCTCGTGGGCACCATCGGCTATATCTGGTGGCGCAACCGAAACAGCGAAGAAGGCCAACAAGCCGCCGATGTAACGGAAGAAGAACTTTGATCAAATTTTTGAACCGGCTGAATAAAAAGCCCGGTCAGCATCGCTGGCCGGGCTTTTTAATTTGAAAAAAAGCCTACAAGTTTGCCCGCAGACAATTTCACAAAAACAGATTCATTCATGAAAAAAAACAATGTTCACTGGCTCGTTTTTTCACTGTTCCTTTTCCTCCCCTCGTTTTTACAGGCCACCCAATCTGTAACTCCGGGTGAAATGCGGTCAGGACTTGTTGAAAAAACGGAACGCAGTATTTCAACAGGTGAAAGCGGCAGAAAAGTGAAAAAACGCTTCCAACGCCTGGAAAAACGACTGAACCGGATTTCGGGCAACGCAGATGGTGGGCCGGATTTTACCGATCCGGTGGCGAAATGGCTCTGGTTCGGGCTTATCGGTCTTGGCCTTGCGCTTCTGTTTTCCGTGGTCAGTTACGGACTGGCAGGGGTGGTGGGTTTCGCGGCCATCGTTTGTCTGGTGATCTGGATTATTAAACGAGAGCAGGCCGTGTGACGGAAATAAAAGCGGGCTCGCCAAGTGGCGAGCCCGCTTTTATTACTCACGGTGTTTTTAAGTCGACTAATTCAAGGTGTAGCGAACGGCAAGGCCGCCATAGGCGCCACCAAATCCGTTGCCATAGCCATTCACGAAGAAAGCGGGCATCCAGTCGGCTGAAATGTTCACCGGCGCGTTGGCAAATTTGTAGTCAAGGCCAAGGTTGCCAAGAATACCGAAAGTGGTCGAAGTGCCGCTATCGCCGACAAATTGATCTTTGAAGTTCCAGAAATACGCAGAAGCGCCGCCGCCTACATACCAGTCGAGGCCTTCAACGCTCGTGATGGCGAAGTGGTGCTGGTACAAAGCGCCTACGTTGAACCAGCTGTAGTAGTTCCAGGAACGGAAGCCCGCAAATACTTCAATGGCTCCGGGTTCACTGATAAACGTCTTGTAAGAGACAGAAAGCGGGTATCCCAAACGCAAGCCAATGGCCGATTTGTAGTTTTGCTGGGCTTGTGCGGCGAAGAAGCAGCCGAACGCAAAAAGGACAACAAACAGAAGTTTTTTCATAAAGCTGTTAGAAGTTTTTAGTGTAATAAAATGAGTTTTGTACGGGCCAAAGGTATTGATTCGGGTGTATTGTCGTGTTTGGCGCCAGACTTTTTTTGGCCAGCCGAACAAGGCTTTTGACAACCGTTATTTTTTTGGACTTTCGCCCTGGAATTGTACAAATCATTGGAATGTTTGTCCTTTTTTGTTGAAAACCAAACCATTAGCAGGAAAATGAGGTTCTGCATTTCTCCTGAAAACCAATCAGCACGCCATGAAAATTGCGGTTTTCCCAGGCTCATTTGATCCCATTACCACCGGCCATGTGGACCTGGTAGAGCGCGCACTGCCGCTTTTTGACAAGATCATTGTGGCAGTGGGGGTGAATACGACCAAACAGTACCTGTTTCCGCTCGAACAACGCCTGGAGTGGCTCCGGCAGGTATTTGCCAAATATCCTCAAATTGAAGTAGACCATTTTGAAAAGCTCACGGCGCATTATTGTTTGCGCATCGGCGCCCGCTACCTGTTGCGGGGGCTTCGCAACGCGGCCGATTTTGATTACGAAAAAACCATTTCCCAGCTCAACCACATCGTTGGAGGAGGCATCGAAACGGTTTTTTTGATCTCTCAGCCCGAATTTTCGCACATCAGCAGCACCATTGTGCGGGAAATTATCGTCGGGGGAGGGGACGCCACGCCTTTTATTCCAAAAGAAATAAAAATCTGAACGCGCACGAAGCGCGCCATTGCCCAACCATTATTTGCCATGACTGACGCAATTTTTTCTGTCCCTTTCCCGGTCAATGAACCGGTGCTCAATTATGCTCCTGGTTCGCCGGAAAAAGCCGCACTCAAAAAGGCACTCGCCGAGATGAAATCTGCCCCGCGAGAAGTGCCCATGTTCATTGGCGGCGAACACGTGACAACCGCCGAAAAAGGCACCATCCGGCCACCGCACGATCTCTCTCATACGCTGGGTCATTTTTCAAGAGGAAGTGCCGTCCACGTCCGTGCAGCCATCGAGGCTGCTATGAAGGCCAAGCCGGCCTGGGAGGCCATGCCCTGGCAGGAACGTGCTGCCATTTTTCTGAAAGCGGCTGACCTGTTGAGCGGCCCGTACCGTGCCAAAATGAATGCCGCTACGATGCTTTGCCAAAGCAAGAACGCCTACCAGGCAGAGATCGACGCAGTATGCGAATTGGCTGATTTTTGGCGGTTCAATGCCCATTTCATGCAGGAAATCTACAAAAACCAGCCACTCAGCGTCCGGAATACCTGGAATCGCACGGATTGGCGGCCGCTGGAAGGCTTCGTTTTTGCGCTCACGCCCTTCAATTTCACCTCGATTGCCGGCAACCTGCCCACTGCTCCGGCCATGCTGGGAAATGTGGCAGTGTGGAAACCGGCCGAATCGCAGATCTATTCGGCGGCCGTGATCATGGAGATCCTGGAAGCAGCCGGGCTGCCGCCCGGAGTGGTCAATCTCGTATACGTAGACGGCCCCACGGTCGGAAGCGTGGTGTTCAATCACCCGGATTTTGCTGGAATCCACTTCACAGGCAGTACGGGTGTGTTTCAGAATTTGTGGAAGACTATCGGCAACAACATCGCGATGTACAAATCCTATCCGCGCATCGTCGGCGAAACCGGCGGCAAGGATTTCGTGATCGCTCACGAATCGGCCGATCCGATTGCCGTTGCCGTGGCACTGGCCCGCGGCGCTTTCGAGTTCCAGGGTCAAAAATGTTCGGCGGCTTCGCGGGCTTACATCCCGAAAAACCTTTGGCCGGCGGTGAAAGACCAACTGGTGACCGACCTGGCAAGTATGAAAATGGGCAGCCCCGAAGATTTCACCAATTTTATCAACGCGGTGATCGACGAAAAGGCTTTTGACAAAATCACGGGTTACATCGCTTCGGCTAAAACCTCCCAAGGGGTGAAGGTGGTCGCCGGTGGCAATTTTGACAAATCGAAAGGCTACTTCATCGAACCGACGGTGCTGGAAGTGTCTGATCCGCAGTATGTTACGATGTGCGACGAACTGTTCGGGCCAGTCCTGACCATTTATGTTTACGATGAAAAGAAGTACGAGGAAGCGCTGCACCTCGTGGATACGACATCGCCTTACGCGCTCACGGGCGCTGTTTTTGCCCGAGATCGTGCGGCCATCGAGCTGGCCAATGCGCGCTTGCGGAATGCCGCCGGCAATTATTACATCAACGACAAACCGACTGGCGCCGTGGTCGGCCAGCAGCCTTTCGGGGGCGCCCGGGCCTCCGGGACCAACGACAAGGCAGGCTCGATCCTGAACATGTACCGCTGGCTGTCTCCACGAACGATGAAGGAGAATTTTGTGTCGCCCACGGATTACCGGTATCCGTTCTTGCTGGAAGCGTGAGCATAAAAACCTGGAAAGCAACAGAAAAGGCCGGTTCGCAATGCTGCGTACCGGCCTTTAATTTTTTTTGAACAGTGGGCAAAAGGCTTAGTTGCTGCTTGCCGCCGTCATTTTCAATTCCTTGATACGGGCTTTTTTGCCGACCAGTCCACGCAGGTAGTAGAGGCGTGCGCGACGCACTTTACCGCGTTTAACTACCTGAATACCAGCAATGTTGGGATTCGAGTAGGCAAAAATGCGCTCGACGCCCACGCCGTGCGAAATTTTGCG
Organism: Saprospiraceae bacterium; assembly: GCA_044224705.1. Lineage (GTDB taxonomy): Bacteria > Bacteroidota > Bacteroidia > Chitinophagales > Saprospiraceae > M3007. The sequence goes on along the minus strand of JBGAJY010000004.1, from coordinate 29,984 downwards.
GACCGTGAAACTGCGGGTAAGGCCATGGCCTTTGATCTGGATCACGTCGCCGCGGAAATCCTGTTCGCGGGTTTTGTCACCTTCCACGATTTTGTAGGTGACTATGATGGTGTCGCCGGTTTTGAAACTGGGGAATTCCGGCGAAGTGAGCATTTGCTCGTGGATAAACTGGATAGCTTCCAACTCTTTCATTGCATTGCGTATTTAACCTCTGCTGAATTTGCAGGCCGCAAAGGTAACTTCAAGGCAGACAAAAAGAAAAATATTGTTTGGAGTTTTTCCCAAAAAATACGGAAACAACCAATTTTGATTGGCGGACAGTCAGTTCCGGAGAAACGATTTTCAACTGAACCGGGAAAAACTAGAACCGAATCGGTAATTCGGTGTTTTGATGTTTAATTTATATACACTTACCTTTGTGCTATCAAACTTCTCTTACTTCACTGAATTAACTTTTCCCGACATGAAAAAACTCCTTGTTCTTCCCCTGCTCGCCGTGCTGGCTATGGCGGCTACTACCGTTACCAACTACAATGTGGACACCGCTTTCAGCAATATCGTCTGGACGGGCTACAAAGTAACCGGTCAGCACACCGGCAACGTGAAAATCAAAAACGGCAACCTGCAATTCGCCGACGGCAAACTGACCGGTGGTTCTTTCGAAGTTGACATGACCTCCATCACGAGCACCGATCTTCAGGGCGAATATGCCGACAAACTGGTTGGTCACCTGAAAAGCGACGACTTCTTTGGCGTGGCCACTTATCCGACTGCGAAATTTGTCATTACGCGCGTGATTCCGCAGGATTCCAAAGGCAACTACAAAGTCCTGGGCAACCTGACGATCAAAAACACCACGAAAGAGGCAAAGTTCTTCGTGAACGTGGTGGACAAAGGCGCCGAAATCAACGCTTCGGGCAAACTCACCGTCGACCGCTCCGAATATGACGTGAAATTCGGCTCCGGATCCTTCTTCGACGGCCTTGGTGACAAAACCATCTACGACGAATTCGACCTGCAAATCTGGCTGGTAGCCAAGAAATAATCAGGGTTTTAACGCTGAACAGACTGGCCCGTTCCTGCACCGCAGGGGCGGGCTAATTTTTTTGACAACGGATTTCTCCCCATAAGGTGACGTTAAAAATATACCTACGTCTACGATCTGCGCTATTTTTGCCATTCGGTAAATGAATTGACCTTGGTTTGTACGACAAGCGGGCGGTTCAACGTTTTGGAGAAAACTCATTTCTTATCGTCAAAAACATACTTTCCCTCATGCTTCGTGTTGCATCCTCGCTGCTGTTGATGGCTGGCCTTTGGTTGGGCCTGACGGCGTTTTGGGTGGCCGACCCGAGGTTCGACGACGGATCTTTCGCGGTCAACACCACGGTCGCTCATTGTTTTCGCATTGCCAGTCCTTCCGTTCCGGCAAGTTTTGAAGCGGTTGAAACAGATACCGCGATGGCCATGCGCATTCTGATGCTGAACTACAGCGCCTACGACAGCGCTTATGCCGGCAAACTTCGCCGTTGCATTCACCACCGATTGCCGGGTGCCAGCCTGACCGATTTTTGGGAAGGCTCCCAGGATGAGCTCATCGCCGAGTTGGCCGACCAGCAGGTAGTCGTGGTGGCGTATCCTTCCGACGGCAATACCGATGCCCTGCATGGCTATGGAAATGCCCTGCGTGAATTTGTGCGACAGGGCGGCGCGGTCATTTTTACCGGCACGCACGAATACGGCGTTTTGCAGCAGTTCGATCTGTTCGATCTGGATTTCGGGTATTTCTGCGCCGATCCCAACATTCATGAAACGGCAAACGAACACCCGGTGCTCAGCGGTACGCCCGAAGATTTTACGCTGCTCGACTACGCGTATCCTCTCGATATTTCCGACCCGGGTTTTGTAACCCTGGCCGACGTGCGGGGATATCCGGTGTTGGGGTACAAAAATGAAGGCGCAGGAAAAATCCTCTACCTGGGTTTTGAATACTACTACGAAGAACCCGTTTCTGCCCGTATCCTCGTAAATGCCCTTCGATGGGCGGCACCCAAAAATGCCGTCGCGGCCACGCCAAAAACGGACACCTGGTCCAACAATCGCAACCTCGCTCCGACCGTGCGACGTACCGAAGAGGTACTCTTCACCGGAGGTAGCCGGAACGAATCGCTGGATCTGAAAATTTACCCCAACCCCTATACGGTTAAAGCGGCGCTGGAATTCGAACTGACCAAAACAACAATGGTCGCCATCGAAATGACCGATGAAACCGGCCGGCCGGTTGCTGAACTGCTCAAACAACGGAGTCTGGTCGCCGGAGCTTATCATTTTGATCTGCCCAATCTGCAGCCGGGTGTTTATTTTGTCAAATGCCGCAGTGGCGAAACTACCACCGTCAGGAAAGTGGTAAAAATGACCGCTCCCTGATTTCGTTACAGGTAAATAAAAACGGCGCATCGATCAATGAGGTCGATGCGCCGTTTTTATTTGTCTGAAAATCAATTCAATAACCAAAAATCTCTTCGAGTGTCAGTTCTTTTACGGGCCCGATCTTGCGCAGGTACTCAAAGTCAATCCGCTCCCTGTCGCCCAGGATCATCCAGGCATAATGCCGCCCTTTGATGTGCCGCCGTTGAAACTCGATCAGGTCCTCCGCGCCTGCTTTTTCCAGTGTTTTGTAAATATCGGAACGGAGGTCATGGTTCAGGAAGCCCCGGTCACGATTCGCGCGCCAGGTCCAGTAGATATCGTTTTTGGAAATGCAGCTGGCTGCGATCTGTTTCAGCACGCTTTGCCGCGCATTTTCTATTTGCGGTAAAGAAACGGGCATTTCTTCCAGGATCAGTTCGAAAGCGTCCACGGCATCGCGCAGTTTGTCGGGTTGTGTGCCGACATAGGATTGCAAAAAATGTGCGTGGTTCTTTTTGTCCGGCGTCGCTGCGTAGGCATAAGCGGAATAGGCCAGCGCTTTTGATTCACGGATGTCCTGAAACACGATGGACGACAGGCCATACCCGAAATATTGGTTATACCATTCGGCAAAAACGTACTCATCCAGATTGAAACGAGGTGTTCCACGCGACACGAGCAGCAGTTCCACCTGCACCATTGGGAAATGCACGAAAAAGACCTGGTTGCGGCGGGCGCTGTGTTCCTTGTATTTTTTTGCAGGCAGAAGGGGGAGCAGTTTCGCCGGGACAAGGTGGTGTTTTTTCAGAACCGCAGCAGCGGCCTTGGGTGCTAATGCCCCATAATAATAGACTTCATGACGAAAATTGCGCAGGTTACGGGCCAGGTCTGTGAGTTCTTCCGGTCGCAGCTCGAGTAATTCCTGCTGACTGAGCTTGTCGGAAAATGGCGAATGCGCGCCATACTTGGCGTAACTGAGCATGGCCTTGTTCAACACGGTGCGTTTGTCGCGTTTTTCGTTTTCGCGACGCACAAATATGTCGGCAATCAGATTCGACAGGGCCTCCGGGTTGGGTTGCGCATCGGCGAGCAGGTGCTCCATGAGATCCACGCCATCGGCAAAGGATTCTTCCAGCCCGCTGAGCGACATATAGAAATGGTCGTCCTGGCAACTGACTGAAAAATGGACACCGAGCCGGTAAAATGCCTGCTGGATCTCTTTTGCAGAATACCGCGAGGTGCCCAAAAAAGGCAGATACGTGGCGATGACCGGCAACCGGCGGTCGTGGATACGCCCCATGTCAAAGACGTAATTCAGCCTGAACATGCGGCTGTTCGGGTCATTTACAGCCCGGAGCATCAGCCCGCTTCCCAGGGAAACTTTCTTTATTATGCTCTGAAAATCAACAAATTGAGGGGTGATGCCCGGTGTGCTTTTTTGCAGAAAGGCCTGTGCGAAGGCCGAGCTATCGGTGCGGTTCAATTCGACGGCTGTAATGGGTGGTTTTTCCACCTTGAGCACCGAAGAATCTTCACCGGTGTGCTTGTACACTACGGCGTAGTTGTCGGGGCGCAGGTATTTTTGGGCAAAGGCGACGATATCTGCTTTGGTCACGCTTTCCAGTTTTTCCCACCTGTTGATAAAGTCCGTCCAGTCGATTCCGTGAACGAACGCGCCGGTGAGCGCTGAAGCGCGGCCCTGGTTCTTTTCAAATTCTTTGACCTCATGCAATTTGAGGTCTTTTACAACCGCTGCCGGGAGCCAGTCCTCAAATTGTCCGTTGCGCAGTTTTTCAATTTCCTGCCAGAGCAGTTTTTCCACGTCTTCGAGCAATTGGCCTTCGCGGGGTTTGCCGTACAGGTTTAAACTGCTGAAATCCTCGTATATGCGCGGATAAGCGTACGCTTCCAGCAGTAGTTGTTGTTGCAAAATATTCGAATCCAGCAGGCCGGCCTGGTAGTTGTGAAGGATGCCAGCTATGAGGGGTAAAAGGATGGCTTCTTCGGAGCTTGAACCCGGAAAACGCCAGCCCATTTCGAGCCAGGCGGCTTCATAACCGGTCACATCGCGCCGCGTCCGTTCCTTAAGTTCGGGTTGCGGCTCAAATTGGAAGACTGGCACCGGGCGGGCTTCAAAATGTCCGAAATACCGCTCCGCCAGGGCAATGGCAGTGTCCGGATCGAGGTCGCCGCAGAGTACGATGGCCATATTGTTGGGCACGTAGTAGCGGTCGAAAAAGCGGTAAATATTGGTCTGGGAGGGGTTTTTCAGGTCTTCTCCTTTGCCAAGCGTGGTTTGCGTACCATACGGATGCGTAGGAGTAAGGGTCTCCTGCATGGCTTTCAGCACTTTCCGGAAATCACGGTCCTGGCTGATGTTGTACTCCTCAAAAACCGTTTCGAGTTCGGTGTGGAAAAGCCGGAGGATCGGCCGGCGGAAGCGCTCGCTTTCCAGCTCGAACCAGCGTTCCAGTTCGTTCGCGGGAATGTCGTTCACATACACCGTCTGTTCCACCCAGGTGTAGGCATTGGTTCCCTTGGCTCCGATGGCGCTGACGAGTTTGTCGTATTCATTGGCGGCAGCAAATTTGGCGGCTTCGAAAGAAAGGCGGTCTATTTCGGCGTACAGGATGCGTTTTTTTTCGGGATCCTGCTCGTTTCTGTGTTCTTCGAATTTCTCCTCAATCTGATCCAGCAGCGCTTTTTCCTTTTCCCAGTCGAGGCTCCCGAGCCGGTCGGTTCCTTTGAACATCATGTGTTCGAAATAGTGTGCAAGTCCCGTGGTGTCGGCCGGGTCGTGTTTGGATCCGGCGCGCACGGCGATCTCGGTATATACCCGCGGTTCGTCTTTATTAACGGATAAAAAAAGGCGCAGCCCGTTGCTCAGGGTATACATTTTAACCTGAATCGGGTCGCCGGGGACAGTTCTGAACGAGGTCTCTGATCTGGCGTATATGGTCATGATTATCAATTATGGAGGTGTGACAAGGGGTAAAAGTACCGCTAATCTGATGGTGCTGACCTATTCTGTTCCGGTTTTCAGGTTCCGGAAGCAAACAGGCTGCCGGGTACAACCCGGCAGCCTGTTAAATATCATTTTACCGGAAAAGTTCAGTCCGGATGCGGCTTTGGCGGGCCGGATTACTTGATCATCAGTCGGCTGGTCAGCGTTTCGGCTGCTGTAGCGACATCGATGAAATACAAGCCCGGCGCCATGTTGCCGGTTTCGAGTGTCAGGGTGGTGTTCGTATTGCGGAAGCTCAGCGTCGTGACCAGTACGCCCCGCATGTCGTACACCCGAACAGTGCCCGTTTCGGTGTCGCTCATCTGAACATTGAGATCGATTTGGACCCGGTCGGTGGCGGGGTTGGGTGTGAGCGTCATGGTGGCTGTGTGGCTGATCGTTTGGTTGTCACGATCGTCGCCGGGCGAACTGAAATTGGTGCAATTGGCCGAGAGGCAGCTGGCTCCAGCCACGCCGCTGCGGATTTTATCACCCGGTTGCGGGCCGAATCCGTTGTTGAAATTGATCCCGTACTGGGTCAGGTGGCAATAGCTCATAATCGTGCCGCCGGTGGTGGGAGCCGGTCCGGGCGGGCAACCACCTTCGGTGGTATAGCAGTTGTCGATGGCGGTGTTGTTGCCATTCCAGACGCAGGCGTGGGTATGGCGGCTGCTCATGAGGTGGCCCAGTTCGTGGGTGCACACCATGATCGTCCAGGAATACGTCGGCACGTTGGAATAGCTGGACTGCAGGCCTGCGAAGCACATGCTTTGTTTTTTGTTGCTGTTGCAGAGGCCTGAGAATCCGGCGGCAACGCCGCCGAGGTTCGATTTCAGGTTGCAGAGGATGGCGAGGTTGCCTGTGAAGGTGTTGTAACGGTAGTTCTGGAATTTGGTCAGCACAGCCGAGGAAGTATTGCCCGTGTATTTGTTGTTTCCGGTGCCACTCCAAACGTAAATGCTGTATACGCCTACTTCAATGGACTCGTTGGCGTACAAGGTGATCACCTGATTGAAAACGCCGGTGATCCAGGTAGTGACCTGGGTCACGCCGCCTTTGTTGTTGGTCAAATCACGGTCCACTTCCACCCAGAGCCGTACGCAGTCGCCCACAGCACGGTCGCTGGCGGCGGGTTCGTCCGGATGGGCTTCTTCGGCGCCGGTGTCTTCCATTTCGCAGAATCCGGGAGCGGAAATTTTGAGGGCGCTGGTGGCGTACACCAGGTGTTTGTTTTGCGGGTTAAAGCCGTCCATTTTGCCCAGGGTCAGGTTGCCAAACTGGTCGTCGCTCACAAAGCCCATCACCTCGCCGTTGACAATGGAGATGGCGGCCAGGGAATTGTTGTTGCCTTTCAGGATACCGCGGTAGAAAGCGCCCGGGGTAAAGCTGATCGGCTGGCCGCCGGAGGCATCGGACTCGATCCGGTAGCCGGGCGAAAAAATGTCCACTTTCACGAGATCGAGGGTCAGATCGCCCCATTCCAGGGTCGGAAGGGTGAACTCCATGGCTTGCGGCGGGCTGTTGAGCACCGATTGGACGGCGGCTTCGTCCAGGGTCAGCACGGTACCGCTTTGCAGTACATCGCCCTGGCCGGCTTCCGGAACAAAAGCCTGCTCGCCCGCGAACAGGTCTATTTTTTGAAAAACGGTGTGGGAAAGGCGGTGATCATTCACCATTTGCGCGACGGGACGCAGGGCCTGACCAAATCCCCAAATTGCGAAGAGCAGCAACGGAAGCACCAGGGTACATTTTTTCATAAAGCGAAAGTTTGATTTGATGAATAAAAAAAGATTCCGGACAAACTTAGGAAATTTTTTAAATCTCAAACCCTCGCAGTGTTCCTGCTGAGTTATGCCGGTTTTTTAATGGAAAAATTTGCCAGTTTTCTGTTTGGTGAAATAGTCATTTGGTGCGCCCGTTCAGTAATTTAACTCCAGTACTTCCGTTTGGCCAATCCCTTTTGTGACCACGACATAAAACCGACCGAATTCCTCGTCCGGTAAATTATCGTACTCCTGGTGTCCCAAAAGGGTGTTGAGCAAGCTTGGAACTGTGTTGGAATGTCCCACGTAGACGTACCGCTTGCCGCCGCCGGCCTGCAGCAATTCGACCAGCCAGTCGTTCTGCGCGGCCACCGGGAAGGTTTCAATGGGTGGGTCGGCGGCGTAACGTTTCACCGTTTCGCCGGTTTGCAGTGTGCGTTTGGTGTTGGTGGTACAGATACGGTCGATGCGCGCATTGTCGAGGATTTTGCCCAGGCGTTCGGCACGAGCCAGGCCTTCAGCCGACAAGTCCGGATTGTCCGTGCCGTCCTTTTTCTTTTCACAATGCCGCACGGCATAGATCACCAGGTAAGCCGTGTCGCCGTAGTGCGGGATGGCATGCGTGCTGCTGTCGTTAAAAACGAGCGTGCCATCGGGCCCGACGGCCACGAGCAGGGGAGGGGAGGGCTGGCCTTTAGGCCGATCAGATTGGCAAGCAAGGAACAGCAGCAAAAAAGACCCTGCGAAAAAGGACAGCCGGAGTGCAGAAACGATCGACATTTTACTTCAACAGTTGGGTGGGAAGGGTGTTTCAGGTTGTTTTTTTGCTCAAAGCTGCGGTTCTTGCCGCGCATTTTGAACCACTCAACCCGCATTGTTTGATGACTTCGATTGAAATTGTCCAAAAGTATTACAATTGCTTCAACCGGAAAGACTGGGCCGGCATGCTCGCCCTGCTCGACCCCAATGTGCGGCACGATGCCAACCAGGGCGATTCGTATTTCGGCCTGGAACACTTCAGAGAATTTTTGCAGCACATGGACGAATGCTACGACGAAACCCTTGCCGACTTGGTCGTGATGGCCGACGAAACCGGCCGGCGCGTGGCCTGCGAATTCACTGTAAACGGCATGTATAAAAAAACGGACAGCGACCTGCCGCCCGCCACCGGCCAGAAATACGTGCTGCCCGCCGGGGCTTTCCTCGAAGTGAACGAAGGCAAAATCCACCGTGTGACGACCTATTACAACCTCCCGTTGTGGATGAAATTGATCGAAAAATGAATGCCGATCTGAGCTTTTTTCGAAAAACCGGCGCTCAATTCGCCGAGGTATTCGAGGACCTCGCGCGGTTGCGCATCAGCGTTTTTCGCGACTTCCCGTACCTCTACGAAGGCACGGTCGACTACGAAAAAGCCTACCTCCAAACCTACGCCAACTCGCCCCGCTCTTTCCTTTTCGCGGTATACGACGAAGGGCAAATGGTGGGCGCGACAACCTGTATCCCGCTCAGCGACGAGACCGAAGAGGTCCGTGAACCCTTCGTCAACGCCGGTTACGATCTCTCCAAAATCTTTTATTTCGGCGAAAGCCTTCTGCTGCCGGCGTACCGGGGCATCGGCCTGGGGCACCGTTTTTTTGATGAACGCGAGGCGCATGCCGCCAGTTTTGGCGGGTATGAATACACGTGTTTTTGTGCCGTTGTCCGCCCGGACGATCATCCGCTTCGGCCCCCGAATTATCAGCCACTGGACGCTTTCTGGACAAAACGCGGGTACCGGAAAGAGCCCCGTTTGCAAAGCCTGTTCGACTGGCCGGACCTCGGCGAACCCGCCTCCACCTCCAAGCCGATGGTGTATTGGCTGAGGCGTTTGCCTTGAAAAACGGACCTTTCTACCATGAAAATTGCCGCCGCTCAATACCCGATCACCTTCTTTTCCAGTTTTGCCGAATGGCAGGAGCACATCAGCCGATGGGTTGAAGAAGCGGCGCGCCAGGGCGCTCAGTTGCTCGTGTTCCCGGAATACGGCGCCATGGAACTGGCCAGCCTGTTGCCCGATGCGGAGCGAAACGACCTGCGCCTGCAGATCAGCGCTATGGACCGGCTCCGGGCCGATTTCCTCGCCACCTTTGCCGAACTTTCGCGCCGCTGGCCAACCGTGATCGTAGCGCCCAGTTTGCCCGTGACCGAAGGCGGCCAGGTGTTCAACCGCGCCTATGTTTTTTCAAAAAATGGCCTCGCCGGCCAACAGGACAAGTGGTTCATGACCCGTTTTGAAGACGAAGAATGGGGCGTTCAAGCCGCTCCCCCGGTGCTGAGTGTTTTCGAAACCGATTGGGGCGCCTTCGGCATCCAGATATGCTACGACCTGGAATTTCCGGTTGGGGCGAAGCTGCTGTGCGCACAGGGTGCGGAGCTGATCGTGGCGCCCAGTTGCACCGAAACCATTCGTGGCGCCACCCGGGTGCACGTCGGCGCGCGGGCGCGGGCCTTGGAAAACCAGTGCTTCGTGGCCGTCGCTCAAACCATAGGGGAAGCCCCGTGGTCGCCCGCGGTAGATCTGAACTATGGCTTTGCGGCCATTTACACCACGCCGGATGCGGGCCTTCCCGAAGAGGGTGTTGTGGCTCAGCGGCCGCCGCAGCAAGCCGGCTGGCTGATGCAAGACCTTGATTTTCAAAAAATCAAAACCGTAAGGGCGGCCGGGCAGGTGTTCAATTTCAAAGACCAGCAACGCCTGGGCTACCGTATTGCGGGAGGCGATCCCGTGGTCCGGCGCGTCAGACTTTAACGGGCGCCTCGACGGGTACTTCCAGTGGCAGCTGATTGCGGGTCAAATCTTCCAGTGTTTCTCGTTTGCGGATCAGGTGGGCTTTGCCGTCGAGCAGCAGCACCTCGGCGGGTCGCGGCCTGGAATTGTAGTTCGAAGCCATCATCCAGCCATAGGCGCCGGCGTTGTAAAAACAAAGGATGTCGCCCTCCACGACTTCGGGGATGCGCCGGTCGACCCCAAAAGTGTCGGTTTCGCAGATATTTCCCACAACGGTATAAATCCGTGGTTTGAACTGCGGCTCGGTCACGTTGATGATTTTGTGGTATGAGCCGTAGAACATCGGGCGGATCAGGTGATTGAGGCCCGTATTCAGGCCTACAAACACCGTTGAAGTCGTCTGTTTCACCAGGGTGCAACGGGCAAAAAGGTAACCCGCTTCGCTTACAAGGAACTTGCCCGGCTCGAACATCAGGGTCAGTTCACGGCCGTATTCCTCACAAAATTCGCTGAAACGCCGGCTCAGTTTTTCGCCCAGTTCTTCCACGTCCGTTTCGATGTCGTCGGTTTTGTAAGGCACTTTGAAGCCGCTGCCGAGGTCGATATACTGGAGATCGGGGAATTTGCGGGCAGCTTCGAACAGGATGTCGGCGCCGCGCAGGAACACGTCCACGTCGAGAATATCGGAGCCAGTGTGCATGTGCAGGCCTTCGATTTTCAGTCCCTGACTTTCCACGATGCGCATCACGTGGGGCAATTGGTGGATGCTGATGCCGAATTTGGAATCGATGTGCCCTACGCTGATTTTTTCGTTGCCGCCGGCCATGAGGTGCGGATTGATGCGGATGCAGACCGGCACGTCGCGGTGGTGCAAACCCCAGTTTTCGAGCATGGGGATGGCATCGATATTGATCTTGATGCCCAGGCGAACGGCTTCTTCGTATTCGTCGGCGCCCGCAAAATTGGGGGTGTAAAGGATGTCGGTCGGCTCAAAACCCGCCAGCAAACCCAATTGCACCTCTTGAATAGACACGCAATCGAGACCGGCGCCCCATTGGCGGAACAGGCGCATGACGGCCAGATTGGTCAATGCCTTGCAGGCGTAGTGAATATGCAGTTTGGGATAGTTGAACGCCTGGGTGAGCCGTTCGTACTGGCGCTGCATGATGGCCGCGTCGTACACGTAAAGCGGGGTGCCGTAGGTTTTGCACAGTTCCAGCGGATCGATGCCGCCTTCGAATTGATATTTTCCGTCGATGAGTTGCACAGGGTGGAGATTGGATATTAGAAATTGGAAATTTTATGTTGACCGGTTATGGAGGCGCAAAAGTACGGGTTTTGAAAATGGAAATATTTCTCAGCCTTACCCGCCAAATTCGGGGCAAAACCTCATCTTACCCTTCAGAACCCCACGGACCGCGTAAAAATTTCCAATTTCCAAACTTCCACCTTGACCGAACCCGAACTCCTCGAACGGCTCAGAGCCCAGGACCGCGGGGCCCAGAAATGGCTCTACGAGCGGTACGCACCACTGATGTTCAGCGTGTGCCGGCGCTACCTGCGTTCGCGCGAGGATGCGGAGGAAGCTCTTGTCACTGGTTTGTTCAAGGTGTTCAGCCAGATTGAATCTTACTCAGGCGCCGGAAGTTTTGAGGGCTGGATTCGCCGGATTGTGGTGAACGAAGCCTTGATGAAACTGAGAAAAGGCAATAATTTGCTGTTTCCCGGCGACGAATTGAACATCGCGGAGGCCTCCGACAGTTTTTCCATCGAAGCCGAACTGTCGGCCCGCGAAATACTTGAACTCCTCGATACCCTGCCAACCGGCTACCGGACGATTTTTAACCTCTACGTGCTGGAAGGCTACAAACACCAGGAAATCGCGGATTTGCTCGGCATCAGCATCAATACGAGCAAGTCGCAACTGATTCTGGCCAAGGAAAAACTGCGGCAATTGTTGAAAGCGAAAGGATACTCTCATTGATTCGATTGTTTCGATTGACCGATTGTTTCGATTTTACACGATCGCATACAATCGAAACAATCGGTCAATCGAAACAATCGAACAATCGACTTAATCTTATGCCTGATCTTTTTGATTTTTTCAAAGAAAACGAGTCCAAGCTCCACGAGCGGCCCTCCGAGCAGGTCTGGCAAAAGTTGGAAAGGCGACTCGAAAAATCACACCGGCGCGAGCGGGGCCGCCGCCGGGGCATTCGTTTTTTGCAACTGGGCACGGTAGTACTCATGCTGCTCCTGCTGCTCTTTGCGGCGCTGATGGTCTGGTATTTTACCCGGCAAGCGGGGCATTGACGGGAGGCTGCAAAACTTCTTACCTTGCAGCCCCAGGTTGGTTGATTTGATTGATCCGCTCGATTCGTTTTTTCGATTCTGCGCGATCAAAATAAATCGAATTAATCGGCCAATCGAACAATCGATCAATCGAACAATGGCAAAGTCCGGCAAACCCGCCCCCCGTCCGCAAGCCCAGGCGGCAAAAACTCCTGCATCTTCCAAAACATCGTTGCCTGCCAAAGACTGGCTCGACCGACCGCCCGCCGATCAGGCGGATGTCTCGCTGCGCAGAATATTTTACGGCCTGGCAGGTTTTGTCCTGCTGGTCATGCTTTGGCTGGCGCTCGGCTCCGGCGTGAACGCCGACGACAAATACCAGGTGGATTATTCCAACAAACTGGTCAATTACTACGGTACTTTCGGCAAAGACACCGCGGCGTTGCACATCCCCGACGGCAACATGCACCTTTACGGCGGCTTTTTCGAGATCGTCACCGGTTTTACCAATAAAGCCCTGGGTTTCAAGGACAACCAGCCTGCCTTCCATGATGTGCGACACCTCTGGAGCGCATTTTTCGGCTGGGTCGCCATGTTCTGCGCCGCACTTTTTGCGCAACGCATAGCCGGTTGGCGCGCCGCTTTGATCACGCTTGTGATCATGTTCCTTTCCCCTCGTTTTGTCGGCGACTCGCTGATGAATCCGAAGGACATCCCCTTTGCGGCAGGTTACATGCTGGCCATTTTCTCCATGGCCGCGGTGTTCGACCGGATGCCTTCTCCGAACCGGTGGAACCTCGCGGGCCTGGTGGCGGGACTGGCCATCGCCCTGGCCACGCGGGCGGGCGGCTTGCTCTCGTTTGCCTACCTGTTTATGTTTGCCGGCTTGCATTTCGTACTGAAAAACGGCGGAGTGCGGGCTTTTTCCAATACCAGGATGCTGAGCCGTTATGCGGTGGTCACACTCGGCGCCGCTGTGGCCGGTTATGTGCTGGCTGTTCTGTTCTGGCCTTTCGCGTTGCAAAATCCGCTGGTCAACCCTTTTGTGGCCCTGTCCAAATTTGCCGATCTGGAAGTGAAAATCCGCGTCCTCTACGAAGGCTCGAACATGATGTCGGACACCACGCCCTGGCACTATCCGGTCAAATGGATCCTGTACACCATCCCGCTGGCGACCATTGCCGGACTCCTTGGTTCGCTGATTTTTTTGCCGCGGATACTGAAAAAATACAACCCGCTTTGGGTGAGCATGGCGCTTTTTGCGGGCATTTTCCCGGTGTTTTATATCATTTATAAAAACTCGGTCATACACGACGGTTGGCGCCACCTGACCTTTGCCTACCCGCCCCTTGTGGTGGCTGCGGGCTTGTTCTGGAATGAACTGGTCAATATTTTTTCCACAAAAAAAACGCTGCAATACGCCGCTTTCGGCGCACTGGGGCTGCTTCTGGCCGACTCGGCTTACTTCATTGCGGCCAACCGGCAATTCCCCTATGTGTATTTCAACCCGCTGATCGGCGGCGTGAAAGGCGCCTTCGGCGAATTCGAAACCGATTACTGGGGCATCAGCACCCGGCAGGGCATCGAATGGCTCGAACAACAGGGCATCCTGCGGCCCGATATGACCGAAACGGTGGTCATCGCGACCAATATGCACTACTCTGCCAAGCAATACCTGGGTAAATACGGCGACAAAGTCAAACTCAAATACCTCAAATGGGACCGCCGCTGCGATGATGCCTGGGATTATGCCCTTTACCCGACCCGCTTCATCGACGGAGCGCAGCTGCAGCGCGGCAAATGGCCGCCCGACAACACCGTACACATGATCGAAGCCAACGGTGTGCCCATCCTGGCTATTCTGAAAGACAGCGAAAAAGCCTGCGCCCTGGGTATGGCGGCCACCAAACTGGGCGATTGGCCGACCGCCATCGACATGTTCAACAAAGAAGTGGCCAAAGTGCCCGACAATGAACTGGCCTGGGCCGGCCTGGGCCAGGCTTATCTTTCGATCGACAGCCTCGACATGGCCAAAACCGCCGCTGAAAAAGCGCTCGACATCAACCCCGACGACACGCAGGCCAACAACCTGCTCGGACTGTACTGGATCAAAAAGGACAACATCGAAAAGGCGGAATCGCAATTCGCACAGGCTACCAAACGGGACCCCTCCAACGCGGCCGCCTGGTATTATCTCGCGCTCATTGCCAACGACAGGGGGGAAAGCCAGACGGCGCTGAACCACCTGCAGAAGTCGATCCGCGCCGCGCCGACGTTCAAACAGGCCTACCAGCTGGCCGCCGATATTTACGAAGCCCACGGCAACGCCGCCGCCGCGCAGCAGTACCGCGCGGCGATCGGAAGGATGAAATGACGCACGAACCAACGACGATTCCCGACTGATGAACTTCAAATTTCTCTTTCCGACTTTCCGGAACCGCTACCGCTTTGTTCGAAAAAAACTGCGGCAACTATCTGAAAATCAAAACTTTGAAACGGCCCTCAACCTGGGCACCGGCGAGGGCGACTACGACCGCATGATCGCCGGCTACTGCCAGTCGCTCATCGCCTGCGACGTGAACGAAGAAGATATTGCCCACGCCCGGGCCCTGAACCGGGGGGTGATGAACCTGCAATATGAGGTCGACGACGCCCTGAACCTCAGTCACCCGGAGGCTTCCTTCGATCTGTTGGTGTCCTGCGAGGTGATCGAGCACGTGGGCCGGCCCGAGCGCATGGTGCAGGAAATTGCCCGGGTGCTGCGACCGGGCGGCTTCGCCATCATGACTTTTCCGAGCCGCGAATTCCCGATCACTTACGACCCCATCAACCGCATTTGGCAAATGACCCGTGGCGACGGCAGCCGTGAGTACGCCATCTCACAAGGCGCCTATGCCTTTGGCCACGAGTACCTTATCGGCGCGGCCGATTTTAAAAAATGGGTGCAAAACGCAGGGCTGGAACTCGTCGAATTCCGTCCATTGAGCGGCTACCTCGTTGGCTTGCTGGAAATGTACTGGACCGGACTGGCGCAGCGTATTTTCAAAAAAAATGCGCGAAACGTGACGACGGATACCGGCTCCGCGCTCACGGTTCGGCCGGCTTCCACAAAAGAACCCTGGCTGGCCGTGTTGACAGACGCGGTGTTGTGGCTCGACCGTACGTTATTTCAGTGGGGCAATGCGAGTGTGGGCAAAGGCGTGGTGCTGCGGAAACCGCGCTAACGGGGGGGGCGCAGATTTTACACAGATTTTTTGCACAGATTTTACGCAGAAATTTATCGGGTAATTTTTCTGCGTAAAATCTGCGCAAAAAATCTGTGTAAAATCTGCGTGAAACATCTGCGAGCATCTGCGCGAAACAATGCCATGATGAAAAATCTATCTTTGCCCGTTCCGCAATTCCAATCCGTTCCTTCCTCCGTTTATGGACCACAAACTCGACCTTTTACAGTCCAAACTCGCCGAAGCCAGGCTCGGCGGCGGCCAAAGCCGCATCGATGCACAACACAAAAAGGGCAAACTCACCGCCCGTGAACGCGTGCATTTTTTGCTCGATCCCGATTCTTTTGAAGAAATCGGCGCACTGGTGACCCACCGCTGCACAGATTTCGGCATGGCCGACCAGCAGTTCCTCGGCGATGGTGTCATCACCGGTTACGGCACCGTGGGCGGCCGTTTGGTGTACGTTTTTGCACAGGATTTTACAGTTTTCGGCGGCTCTTTGTCCGAAACGCACGCTGAGAAGATTTGCAAGGTGATGGACCTGGCGGTCAAAAACGGCGCTCCGCTCATCGGTCTCAACGATTCCGGCGGCGCGCGCATCCAGGAAGGCGTGAATTCGCTGGGCGGCTACGCCGATATTTTTTACCGAAACGTACAAGCCTCCGGGGTGGTGCCCCAGATTTCGGCCATCATGGGTCCCTGTGCCGGAGGCGCGGTGTACAGCCCTGCCATGACCGATTTTATCGTGATGGTGCAGAACAGCTCGTACATGTTTGTGACCGGCCCGAACGTGGTCAAAACCGTGACCAACGAAGAGGTCAGCTCGGAAGACCTCGGCGGCGCTTCGGCGCATTCGA
Organism: Saprospiraceae bacterium; assembly: GCA_044224705.1. Classification (GTDB taxonomy): domain Bacteria; phylum Bacteroidota; class Bacteroidia; order Chitinophagales; family Saprospiraceae; genus M3007. The sequence continues at coordinate 13,665 of JBGAJY010000004.1, read as the reverse complement.
CCAAAAGCGGCGTGACACACCTCGTAGCCTCCAACGACCTCGATTGCATTGCCAAAATCAAACAACTGCTTTCTTATCTGCCGCAGAATTGCGAGGACACCCCCCCGCATGTGCCGTATAAGGTCGACGAAGAGTTTTGTGAAGGTCTTACGTCCGTCATTCCGGACAACCCGAACCATCCGTACGACATGAAAGAGGTGATCGCCGGGATGGTGGACCAGGAGTCGTTTTTTGAAATTCAGGACAGCTACGCCGAGAACATCGTGGTCGGTTTTGCACGTCTGGCAGGCCGCAGCATCGGGATCGTGGCGAACCAGCCGATGAGCCTTGCCGGCGTGCTGGACGTCAATTCTTCTAAAAAAGCCGCGCGTTTTGTGCGTTTCTGCGACTGTTTCAACATTCCGCTGCTGGTGCTCGTGGATGTGCCCGGCTTCCTGCCCGGCACCGACCAGGAATGGAACGCGATCATCACCAACGGCGCCAAGTTGCTGTACGCGTTTTCGGAAGCGACGGTGCCGCGCATCACACTGATCACCCGAAAAGCCTACGGCGGCGCATACGATGTGATGAACTCGAAACACATTGGCGCCGACCTGAATTTTGCCTGGCCTTCGGCCGAGATCGCCGTGATGGGCGCTAAAGGCGCTTCGGAAATTATTTTTAAACGGGAGATCGACGCCGCGTCCGATCCGGTGGCCAAACTGGCCGAAAAAGAACGCGAATACGCGGACACCTTCGCCAACCCTTACCGGGCTGCCGCGCGCGGTTTTGTCGACGAAGTGATCGCTCCGAGGGAGACGCGCCGCAAACTGATCAAAGGTTTCGCCATGCTCGAAAACAAGGCTGTGGCACGTCCCAAACGGAAGCACGGCAACGTGCCACTTTGAAGCAGGACTGGCAAATTCAATGCTCGTCAGGGCAAAAAAGTTGGGCTTGTTGGTGATGAAACCAACAAGCCCAACAAATTCAAATCACTCAGCCTCAGGGACTAACGAAGCATTTATTAAGATGCCTTTCTGGAATTTTTGACTTCCAGGACGTCTTTGCGCAGCTCCTGGGCAAGGTCTTTCAGCTCCTGCATGGCTTTGCGAACACGGCCGCCAGCAGCATTGTTGCCGGTGTAGAATTTGGATACTTCGGCGTCAACTTCCGCTACTTTTTGTTTGATTGCTTCAAAAATTTTGCTCATGATGTAATTGGTTAAAGTGAGTGAACAATGCAGCTAATGTACGATTTATCCCAATTCCCAAACTTTTTGTCGTTATTTGCCTTAATGACATGAATTTTTTAACAAGGCAATTTGTTGTGGCGGACAATTCCACGATCCAAAAATTCCTAAATGACTCAGTCTCATGTCCATTCTCCCCGCTACCTCCGGTGATGTTCCCGCCTTGCTGCAACTGATCAACAGCGCTTTCCGTGGCGAGACTTCCAAAAAGGGCTGGACCACCGAAGCAGACCTGCTCGTGGGCGACGCCCGGACCGATGCACCCACCTTGATCGAAATCCTGGCAAACCCCGATTCCGTCCTGTTGAAATGCTGCGACGAAACGGGCCTGATCCTGGGTTGTGTGCACCTGCGCCGCACCGGCCGGGGGCTTTACCTGGGCATGCTCACCGTGTCGCCCGAACAGCAGGGCGCCGGAATTGGTAAACGGCTGCTGCAAGCTGCAGAGCATCACGCGATTCAAACCCATTGCCCCGCTATTTACATGACGGTCTTTTCCGTGCGGACGGAACTGGTGCACTGGTACCTGCGTCACGGTTATGTACTTACCGGCGAAACACAGGCCTTTGAGCCCGATCCCCGCTTCGGCAAACCTGTGCAGCCGCTGGAATTCGTTATTCTTGAAAAAAAAGATAATTTCCTGATATTCAATATGCATACCATTGTTTTTGCTACCAACAACCCCCACAAAGCCCGCGAGGTAGAGCAGATTCTCGGCGGCCAGTTTCAAATCAAAACCCTGCGCGACATAGGCTGTCTGGAGGACATTGAAGAAACCGAAATCACCCTCGAAGGCAATGCCTTGCTCAAGGCCCGTTACGTCAAAGAACGCTACGGTTACGATTGTTTTTCCGAGGACACAGGCCTCGAAGTGGAAGCCCTTGGCGGCGCTCCGGGTGTGCACACGGCCCGCTACGCGGGTGAGGCCAGGGACCGCGAAGCCAATATTTCCCTGCTCTTGACCAATCTCGAAGGCCAGGACAACCGCCGCGCCCGGTTCCGAACGGTCATTGCGCTGATCGCCGGCGGGAAGGAAATCCTGCTGGAAGGCGTTTGCCCGGGCTCCATCGCCACGGAACGACGCGGACAGAGCGATTTCGGCTACGATCCTGTGTTTATTCCTGAAGGCTATTCCAACTCTTTTGCCGAGCTGGGCGATGAGGTGAAAAACCGAATCAGCCACCGGGCGCTGGCTACGGAAAAGCTCGTTGCAGTCCTTCAAACGGAATGATTTTAAACCATCGCACAAGAGGGTTTTACTATCGGTGTCGCTGACTTCAAAACAAAGACCCTCGAACAGCTCGTTCGAGGGTCTTTGTTTTTTGTAAACGTAAAATGACAGTCGGCCTACATCGTACTGGCCGATTTGAAGATCCGGTTCCAGTTGATACCGTCGCGCATGTTGCCGTTTTTGGTGGAGAACCAGATGAACAGCGGTTTGCCCACGATATGGTCTTCGGGCACGTAGCCCCAGAAGCGGGAATCTTCCGAGTTGTGGCGGTTGTCGCCCATCATCCAGTAGTAGTTTTGTTTGAAAGTATAGGTGGTCGTTTTTTGACCGTTCAGGAAGAATTCACCGTTGCGGACGTCCAGCGTATTGCCCTCGTACACCCGGATGATGCGCTCATAAAACGGCAGGTTTTCCGGAGTCAGGGTGATGGTGGCGCCTGCTTTCGGAATCCAGATAGGGCCGTAATCGTCGCGCGTCCAGCCGGCGGTTTGTTTGGCGTTGGGGAACACGTCGTCGGGGCCGAAACTGGGATCGGCCGGGGCATAGGGTGGCAGCATGTCCACTTTTACGTCGGCGCCCGAGGCTTTCAGTTTTTCCACCTGGCTGTTGTCCAGGCTGTAGATCCCTGCTTTCCAGGCATTCGCACCGCAATCGGTAATGTTCACACCCATGGCCTCCATGGTGCCGCGCCCGATGGGCTGGGCGCCTTTGAGGACCCGGTACCGGTACTGCATGTGCGTGGGATTTTGCACTGGCTGGCCATTGATATACACCTGGCGGTCGCGGATTTGCAGGCTGTCGCCGGCGATGGCGATGCATCGTTTGATGTAGTGGTCTTTCTTATCGACAGGGCGGGTGATGACGTCCTGTTTGCCGTAAATGCGTTCCAGGCGGTTGCGCCGCCACTGATAGATGTCATAGGCGCGGTCGGGGGTAATGATGATGCTGTCGCCGGTCGGGAAATTGAACACCACAGGTTCATTGCGGTCGAGGGATTCCAGCGCCGGCAGGCGGTAATAGGGCAGGGAAGGGTTTCTGAGGTAGGATTCGTGTCCGAGCAGACCGCTGGTGGCGCTTTGCGAAAAACGGTTGTGGATCAGCGGAAACTGGATCACCGTCATGGGCGTGCGAATGCCGTAATGCGCTTTGCTGACGAAGAGGAAATCGCCGATTTTAAGGGTGCCTTCCATGGACGAGGTCGGGATCACGTAGGCTTCAATCAGGAACATCCGGATAAAAGCAGCTGCGAATACCGCGAAAATGATGGCTTCCGCCCATTCCCGTATGGCCGATTTGTGGAAAGGATTGTCGGCCTGGAGTTTGCGCAGGGCCGTTTTATCGTTCTTTTCCATGGCGGCGGAATACTGCCGGTGGTATTCGCGTTCGCGTTCGAGGATAGGGCCCCCATACTGGTCTTTGGCGTTTTGCCCGATCAGAAAAAACGGAATGGGCGCATAAATCACTGCAAGAGCAGCTTGCCAGAAGGAATGTTTGCCGAACGACCGCACCATGTCCACGCAGAGGCCTGCGTAAATGAAAATATTGACGATCGGAAACAGGAGCCACAGCGCAAACGTCGGCTTGCGGCCCACCATTTTGCACCATTCTACAGCGGCCATGCCTGGCACCAGCGCTTTCCAGCCCGGAATACCGGCTTTTTCGAATAATTTCATCATGCTCAGACCGAGCAGGACGTATAATACCAGCAGAAAGATCAGTACCGACATTTGGAAATGAGTGAATGAATGAATGGGGGAATGAATGATTCGGGCTATGTATAAAAAACGCGGACAAAAGTATTTCCCAAAGAAAGACCTGTGCCCGCGCTTCGACGGTTTCTATCAAAAATTCGATGTTTGGCCGCAGGAATTGTCGACTGCCAAGGCGCCCGTCGCCTTAGGCATCCGTAGGTTTCCGTTTTTTCCGGCGGGTTTTGAACAGTTCCACGACCTCTTTTTCTTTCAAGAAGCCGAGATCGACGAATTGCGTGGAAACGAATTTTTTCACATCCTGGTAGTCTTTGGCGCGTTTGTCAGTGAAACGTTTCAACAGCTTGCCGACATAGATCATCGACAGTTTTTCAACTTCCTGGTTGAAATGCTGGTTGTCAAAAATGCGCATGTACACGCCAAATATCTTCGTCAGTTCGAAATAATCGGCGTATTCCCGTTCGGTGAGGCCGCTGATGAGGCGGGTGAAATAGCAAAGCACAAGTTGGCGCAGGCATTCACTTTCCACCGAGAGGCCCTCGTGCGAACTGGAGAATTCCTGCACGGCCTCGATGGCGTCGGGGTGTACGTAGCCCAGGCTGTGGATCTTGTCGGCAATGCGGTAGTAGTCGGAGATGGTATCGTTTACGGATTTGTCGACCAGGGCGGACATCCGTTCGTCATTCACGGAGCTGAGGCCAATTTTGGCTTTGTACAGCGACAGCAGGAATTCTAGGTATGTCTCAGCGAAGTCGGGGAAATTTTTGCGTTCGCGGGCAAAATGCCCGGCAAACGTTTTTTTCTCGGCTTCGTCCAGATCCATGAAGTTGCCGAACATGGCGAGCATTTCCACGTATTCCCCGTTGTTCTGGAATTCGGCGTTGTCGAGGAAAGATTTGATCTGTTCTTTCAGGCTGCTGTTGTCGCCGCCTACCTCAAAACGTTTGAGCAGGAATTGGCGCAGCGCCGAAAAATTGGCTTTCATTTCGCCTGCCGTGCTCGGGAAGTCGGCCGAGTAGTACAATTCGTTTTTGAACTGGTTGGAGTAGCGCCGGTACAGCGCGGCGCGGTCTTTGGCGTCGCGGTACAGGTCGCTTTTTTGCTGCTGGAGGAAATAGCGGATGCGTTTGTTTTCCACCAGCGTCATCAGGTTGGTGATCCAGATGTCGCTGCTGAGCGCAAAACCCACCTGTACGCTCATGCCGATGCGTTTCTTCAGTTGCTCAAAGTGGACGCTTTGGCAGATGGCCAACAGGATGTCCTTGAAATGGTCGTTCGGTCGCACGTAGCGGTACTGGTCGTTGATTTCGCCGCGCAATACGGCATAGCCCAGCACCCGGGGCAAATAAAGCCCTTCGAACAGCGGGTCGAGCAGGTATTTTTCAAAAGTGACGAGTTGGAGCGGCGCCTCGGCGGCTACCTGGTGGTGGAGCTCGGACAGGGCCGGTTCGATTTCCTGGCGCAGGGCGTTGTAGGCTTCATCCTCTTCTTCCTCGAGGTAAGCGGCCAGGTTGGGCGATTCCTGGATGGCGGCTGCGATCTCGTTCAGGCGGGTGTAGTATTTCTCGTCTAAGGCTTGCATCGGTAGGAGCGTTGAAAGTTTTAAAGAAAGACCTGGCAAAACCACCAAAGGGCTTTGCCAGGTCTGAAATGCGGTATAAGAGCGAGGCAAAAGTAACAACTTCTGCCGGGGAGAAAAATCAGGATTCGGTGGTATTTTCTTCGGTCGTAGCCGTTTCGGGTGCTTCGGCAGCCGGTTCTTCGATCGACACCGATTCGGCGTTATCGGCCGTAGCCTCCGGAGCAGCTGCTTCGGCAACTTCTTCCACCGCCGGGATGGTGGATTCGGCGATCGCTTCGGCTGTGGCTTCTGCAACTGTGGCGGCTTCTTCGGCGATGCTCACCGATTCGACATTGTCGTCAGCGGCGGGAGCCGTTTCTTCAGCGACAGGAGCGGCTTCCACGACGGGTTTCGGCTTGGCGGCTTTCGGTTTGCCGTCGACAGCAGCCTGGAATTCGAGTTTTTGCTTGGCGGTAGCGGTTTGACGTGCCTTGATGCGGGATTCTTTTTCTTCCGCCCAGGTGTTCAGTCGTTCGTCGGCCTGCTCCTGGGTGATTGCGCCTTTGGCAACGCCTAACTGGAGGTGTTTTTTCAACAAAACGCCTTTGAAGCGCAAAATGGCGTTGACGGTATCGGTTGGCTGGGCGCCTTTCATGAGCCAGTCATAGGCGCTGTCGCGGTCCAGTTCGATGGTAGCGGGAACGGTAAGGGGATTGTAGGTGCCGATTTTTTCGATGAAACGGCCGTCGCGGGGCGAACGGGCGTCGGCGACTACAATGTGGTAAAACGGCGCTTTTTTGCGGCCTTTGCGTTGCAGGCGAAGTTTGACTGCCATGTTGAAAATTGAAAATTAGTGAAGAGATAGGATCTCGCCCGGTGCCTTACCTCAGTAACGCCGGGCTTTTCGAGGGCGCAAATGTACGCACAGAAATCCCGAAAAACCAAACATCGTTTTAAATTGAAGCGAAATACGCCTGCTGCGCTGTTAAAAAATTTGGCGTTTTGTTGCGTTTCATCTTTGGGCCTGGTGCAGCACTGCCGTTTTTTCAACGTACTTTTGCGGCCTGATGTTGGAAACCGACCGACTCTTGCTGAAGCCGCTCACCCGGCCGCAACTCTTCCAATACCTCCGGAACGACGGCTCGCTCGAAGCCGGACTCGGCCTGCCGCCCGCCCGGCTGGAACTTTCCCCCGACCTGATCGAAGCTTTCGAAAAATCCATTATGCCCAACGTCGATGGACGGCGGCACTCGAGGTTTTATTTTACCCTGTGGACCATTATCCTGAAATCGGCGCCCTGCCTCGTGGGCGACCTTTGTTTTAAAGGCCCTCCCAATGAACGCGGCGAAATCGAGATCGGCTATGGTACACTTCCCAACCACCGCGGCAAAGGCTATATGACCGAAGCCGTCGGCGCGATGCTCCGGTGGGCTTTTACTCAGCCCGGGGTAGAATACGTGCTCGGTGAGACCGAAAAAAACAACGCGGCTTCGAATAATATTCTGAAGAAAAACGGATTTCAGATCACCTCGGAAAACGGCGACACGATTTGGTGGAGCGTTTCCAAAACCTCTTGAATATCAAAAATTCAGCATCAAATTTTCCCTGATGGAAAAAATACTTATCCTCGATTTTGGCTCGCAATACACCCAACTGATCGCCCGGCGGGTGCGCGAAATGAATGTCTTTTGCGAAATCGTTCCTTTTAACAAAATGCCTGCCCTCACACCCGACGTGCGCGGTGTGATTCTTTCCGGCAGCCCTTTTTCGGTCAAACAACCCGATGCGCTGCGCATCGATCTTGATCAGATTGCCGGTCAGCGACCCATGCTCGGGATTTGTTACGGCGCTCAGTTGACCGCTGATTTCTACGGCGGCGAAGTGGGCAAATCGTCCAAGCGGGAATACGGCAAAGCTGCTTTGCTGCAAAATGACACAGCCGATCCCTTTTTCCACGGAATTACACCCCGAACGCAGGTCTGGATGAGCCATAGCGACACTATCCTTCGTTTGCCGGACAATCTGGAAGCGCTCGGTCACACCGACAGCATCCCGATTGCGGCCTTCAGGGGCAAAAAAGGCGCTTTCGCGCAAGCACTGTACGGCATTCAGTTCCACCCGGAAGTGTACCATACCCTCGAAGGCTTTCACATCCTGAAAAATTTTGTGCTTGGAGTTTGCGGCTGCAGCGGCGATTGGACGCCGGCGCATTTTGTGGAGCAAACCGTGTCCGATCTGCGTCAGCAAATCGGCAAGGACAAGGTGATCATGGCGCTTTCCGGCGGCGTCGACTCCACTGTAGCGGCCTCCTTGCTGCATCAGGCTATCGGAGACCAGCTGTTTTGCTTCTTCATCGATAACGGATTGCTGCGCAAAAATGAATTCAGCGAAGTGTTGGCCTCCTACCAGGGCATGGGCCTCAATGTGGAAGGTGTCGATGCGAAAAATCGTTTTTACGATGCGCTCAAAGGAGTGAGTGATCCGGAGCAAAAGCGAAAGATCATCGGACGCCTGTTCATAGAAGTTTTTGAAGACGAATCGGAGGCGCATCCGGAATGCGGCTGGCTCGGTCAGGGCACCATTTACCCGGACGTGATCGAGTCGGTCAGCGTTCATGGCCCTTCGGTCACCATCAAGAGTCACCACAATGTGGGCGGCTTGCCCGAAAAACTCAAACTGAAAATTGTGGAGCCTTTGCGCATGCTGTTCAAGGACGAGGTGCGCCGGGTGGGCCGCGAAATGGGGGTACCGGAACATATCCTGAGCCGGCATCCGTTTCCGGGGCCTGGCCTGGGCATCCGTATCCTGGGCGATATCACCCCGGAAAAAGTGCGTTTGCTGCAGGAAGCCGACGCGGTGTACATTGGCAAATTGAAGGAACACGGGCTTTATGACCAGGTTTGGCAGGCCGGCACCATTTTGCTGCCGATCCTGTCGGTCGGCGTCATGGGCGACGAGCGTACTTACGAACAGGCCGTTGCGCTCCGGGCCGTCAATTCGACCGATGGCATGACCGCCGAATGGAGCCGTTTGCCCTATGATTTTCTGGCCGAGGTATCGAGCGAAATCATCAACCAGGTGCGTGGGATCAACCGCGTGGTGTTCGATATTTCGACCAAACCGCCGGCCACGATCGAGTGGGAGTGATTATCAAACTTCCTGTAGCGCATCGAAACGGAAGATTCGGGCGTTTTCTCTCAAATTCAGGTGATTATGCGCATACTGACTGGTCAAAATCTATTTTTTGCCGTTTCATTGCTGGTTGGAGCCCTTGCTTTTTGCCTGGGCTGTTATTCGTTCAAGGGAATTTCCATTGACCCGAACGACCAGACTTTTTTTATTCAAACATTTGACAATGTGGCGCCTGCGGCCCCGCCTACCTATGCCATTGAGTTCACTGAATTGCTGAAACAAAAGATCCGCACGGAGACCCGCCTGCGTTTGCAGCAAGACAATCCGGATTTGGAATTCAGTGGCCAGGTGACTGGGTACAACGTCGTACCCATTGCGCCCAAACCCGGCGAAGTAGTAGCCCGAAACCGGCTCGAAATCCGTATTTCCGTAACTTTGACCAATAACAAGGACGAAAAACGCAGCTGGACCAATCCGAAGGATTTCAGTTTCTTTGCTGAATTCGGCAACGATCAGGACCTTTTGAGCATCCAGGACCGGCTGATCAGCGAAATCAATCCCCAATTGCTGGAAGACGTATTTAATGCGGCTTTCAATAATTGGTAAATGAGGGGTTGGGGAGGTTGAGACGGTTGAGGGAGTTGAGAAAAAGGGAAACGGCGCTCTCAACCCCTCAACCATCTCAACCCCTCAACCATCTTCTCAACCCTTAGCAAATGACTCAGGAGCGCTTTTTGAAAATGCTGGGCGACCCCGATTTGCTGGCGACCATTTCCTACCAGGAATTGAAGACGCTCGCATTGGCTTATCCCTATGCGCACAATCTGCATTATTTGCTTGCCTTGAAAGCCCGGCAGGACCATCACCCTGAGTTCGAACGCACCCTGGCCGCCGCTGCCGCCCACAGTCTGCACCGCCCCCAGTTGTTTCACCTGATTGCGCCGCAACGAGTTGGCATCGTGGAAGAAGTGCTCGAGCTGCGCGCGATCGATGCGGTTCAGCGTGAACTGGAAGCCCGTGCGCCCCTGGCTCGCGAGGCTGAACCCGATACGGCTCCGACAGCTCGATTGTCGGTGCCCTTGCCGGATGCGGGGAGCATGGACGAGCCTGCGCATGAAAATCGGCCGCCAGCAGAAGATGAGCACCCAATAAATGACTCCCGGGTTGATGAGGCGACCGATGACAAAAACGACCAGCCAGGAATGCTTCGTTTTGACCAGTGGCTCGATCAGTTCAACCTGCCGAGCATGCCTGTGCGGCCTCGCAGAGAAAAACAAGAACAGTCGCCCCGCGCTTTTTCGCCGGTGGAACCAGCCCAGACAGGGGAAACCGTGAAGGCCGCCCAATCCCTGGCTGAACGCAGTGTGACGCCAAAAGAAGAAGTCGTCTCTGAAACTATGGCGCGATTGTTTGCCGCACAGGGACACCGGGAGCGTGCAATTGTGATGTATGAACGCTTGTGCTTGGCGTTCCCGGAAAAAAGCGATTACTTTGCGGCCGAAATTGACAAACTTAAAAAGTAAACGACAATGTTATCCACCCTTTCGGTATTGATTGCCCTTGTGAGCGCACTGCTGATGTTGGCCGTGCTGATCCAGAATCCCAAAGGCGGCGGTATTGACCCGAATTTCGGCGGCCAGGCCCAGCAGCTGTTTGGAGCCGCCCGTTCCACCGACTTCATTGAAAAAGCAACCTGGGTGCTCGCCACGGCTTTGCTGGTACTTTGCGTAGCAGCAGCGCTGGTCGTAGGCACTGGTGGCAGTATTACCCCTGCCGACATTCCGCTTCAGACGGAACAGTAAAATTGCGCCGAACACGCAAAAGCCCTTTCCAAACGATCGTTTGGAAAGGGCTTTTTGTGTTTTCTGACTTGTGTTTTTGAGGTTCAGGGAAGTGCGTCGAATCGGTTGAGATCCATCCGCTCGATGAGCGCGACGAGTTTGGCGCCGTATTTTTTATCCGTGGCATAGCCAGCCTGGGCAAGGCCCCGTGCCCAACCCCGGTAATCGGTCGGCGACAGTTCGAATAAAAAGGAATAGCGCTTTTTGTCGTGGAGGTTCTGGCTGTGGGCCCGGAAACTGCCCCAGGCATTGGCGTATTTGACAAAGAAATCTTTGTGCGAATCGTCGGCGTAATTCACGCAGTGGCCTTTTTTACAGTGTTGGGCGGTGCATTTGATGCCAAAATGATTGTTAGCGGTTTTGACCAGTTTGCTTTCGCCGGCGTTGGATTCCAGTAAAGCTTGCGCCAGGGTGATGCTGGCCGGTATGCCGAATTTTCGCATTTCGGCCATGGCTACCGGGGCAAAACGCTCCACATACAGGCGGCACTTTTCGAGGTGCTCGTCGGCTTCCCGGTTGCCGACGCTGTTGCGTTGGGCAAAACCGGGATCCATGGCGAAGGCGGCGTTGTTCACCTCACCGGGTTCGATAACGACCTGGGCTTTGACCGGGCGGGCAGTCTGCTTGTCGCTTCCTGGCCCCAGCCAGCGCGAAAGAAAGCCTTCATTTTGTGCAGTACCGGATTCAATTGTCAAACTTGCGGCATCGCTGAAAACGACCAGCGGCTGATCGCTCCATACGAGGTAGGCAAATGCAGCGAGCAAAGCCAGTTTCCAAAGCATAGGTTCCGTGCGATGTTGCTCATTGTCGACGGCTATGGTGTGCTTCCCGCTGTAAAATGTTTGGGTGTCATGCAAATGTGCCATGGTCCGTAAAGTTGAATTTGAAAGGCAAAATTGTTTTTCCGGGACAAAGTAAAACAAAATGTTTTTAAAATGCAACAGCGATCTTTTTTTTAAACAAAAATAACTTTTGGAATTCAACTGCACGTAAACACGGAACAACCTTGATTTTTGCCGGAAAAGCCTATTTTTGCGGCATTAGGAATCTTGGTGTATTTTTTACACTCTATTAATTTATACCGTCTTATGGTTATCGTTGCCGATTGCGGCTCTACCAAATGCGACTGGTTACTGGTGCGCGGCCATCGCGACCAGCAGTTGGAAAATACCGTCGGGTTCAACCCGTTTTTCCACTCGACAGCCGAAATCAAAGCGATTTTGGAAGAACAACTGGTCCCGCGCCTCAAACCCCAAGAAGTGGAACAGGTGTGGTTTTACGGCACCGGCGTGCATGACGAGGAGCGCGGCGAAATGATTGCCGCAGCCTTGCGCGCTGTTTTCCCCAAAGCCAAAATATCCGTATGGCACGATCTGCTGGGCGCCGCGCGCGCCACCTGTGGCCATGAAGCAGGCATTGCCTGCATCCTGGGCACCGGCTCCAACAGCTGTTATTACGACGGCGAACAAATTCTGGACAATGTTCCTTCGCTCGGATGGCTTATCGGCGACGAAGGCAGCGGCACCCACCTCGGCAAAGCGTTGTTGCGCGCCTGGTACTACCGCGAACTGCCCACTGACCTGAACGCGGCTTTCAACGCCGCCCATCCGGAAGGCCCGGACGAGATCAAGGACCGCATCTATGAAAAGGGCGCCAACTCGTACCTGGCTACTTTCACCCAGTTTTTGGGTGAAAACATGGCGCATCCATTTGTAAAAACCCTGGTGGCCAATTCACTGGGCGAATTTTTGGACCGCCACGTCATCAAATACGGCGGCTATCAGCACGTGCCGATCAATTTTGTCGGCTCCATTGCCTACCATTTTCAGGACATTTTATTCAAATGCCTCGAAGAACGCCGGATGAAACCGGGCGTGGTGGTGCGAAAACCCATTTATCCGCTGGCCGATTTTCACATCAGTCCAATCGAGTAAATTTCCATGGCAAAAGATATCAAACGCATTGCGGTGTTCACTTCCGGCGGCGACGCACCGGGTATGAATGCGGCCATTCGGGCCATTGTGCGCAATGCCATCAATAACGACCTTCATATTTACGGCGTCCTTCGAGGCTACGAAGGCATGATCAACGGCGACATCCGCCGGCTGGAAACCTCCGACGTGAGCAACATCATTCACCGCGGAGGCACAGTGCTCAAAACCGCTCGCAGCCAGCGCTTTATGACGCCCGAAGGCCGCAAACAGGCGTATGAAAACCTCATCGACAACGACATCGACGGGCTCATCGCGATCGGCGGCAACGGTACTTTCACCGGCGCCAAACAATTCATGAAGGAATACCCCGACATCCCCGTGCTCGGTATTCCGGGTACCATCGACAACGACCTCTTCGGCACCGATTTCACCGTCGGCTTCGACACGGCGCTCAACACGGCCGTGCAGGCGGTGGACAAGATCCGCGACACGGCCGACTCGCACAACCGGCTGTTTTTCGTGGAGGTGATGGGGCGCAATTCGGGTTTTATCGCCCTGCACACCGCCATCGCCGGCGGTGCCGGCGGCGTGCTCATTCCTGAAGAAGAATCGAACATCGACGACCTCGTGAAACTGCTGAAGCGCGGCGCCAAACGCTCCAAACTGTTCAGTATCGTGATCGTAGCCGAGGGCAACCACATGGGCACGGTGTACGACATCGCCAAGCAGGTGGAGGATAAAATCGACTTCTACGACGACATCAAGGTGACTGTGATCGGTCACCTGCAGCGCGGCGGCTCGCCTTCCGCATTCGACCGGGTGCTGGCCAGCATCCTCGGTTTTACGGCCGTGGAAGCCATGATGGAAGGGAAATCCGGCGTCATGCTCGGTATCCGCAACAACGCAGTGGCGTTCACGCCATTTGACGAGGCCATTTCCAAACCCAAAACCCTGAACAAGGATTTGCTGCGCATGGCCCATATTCTGGCGCAATAAGAGACGTGCGTTCGCATTGTTCCGGTAAAAGCC
>JBGAJY010000167.1:0-12248 GCA_044224705.1 Saprospiraceae bacterium | reverse complement strand
CGCGAAAACAAACCTCCGCGAAACCGCCACCATGAGAAAACCAATCAAACAATAAACAAAATGGCAAGACTTACCTCATTCTCCAAATTCCTTCTGACCCTCGGTATTGTCGGCGTGTTGTACCTCGTCGGCAGCTATTTTTTCAAAAAAACCAAAACCGGCCAGGAACTGCGCGAAAAAGCGAAGACCGAAGTCGGCGATTCCGCCAAGGACGGCAATACCATCAGCGTAGGCGTCGTCACCTGGGGCGGCTACGCCGGCGGCCAGTACTTCAACAAAGGTTTCAACGCCAACACCGACAGCCGCTACTTCAAAGATTTCGGCTTCAAAGTGGAATTCAAGATTCTCGATGATCCCACCGCCAGCCGTAATGCCTGGAAAAACGACGAAGTCCAGCTGCTCTGGGCCACCATCGACGCGCTGCCCACCGAAATGCCCGGCCTGGCCGATTATGACCCCGTCGTCGTTTTTCAAGCCGACTGGTCGCGTGGCGGCGACGCCATCGTGGTGCGCCGCGGCCTGAACGCAGTAGCGGACTTGCGCGGTAAAAAGATTGCCGTGGCTGAAATGTCCCCTTCACACTCCTTCCTCATCTGGCTGTTGAGTGCGGGCGGCATGACCACGAACGACGTTCAAATCGTCGGCGTGCCCTCGCCTGTGGAAGCCGCTGAAGCCTTCAAAGCGGGAAATGTGGACGCCGCCGTAGTCTGGTCGCCTTTCGACGAAGAATGCGTGCAGAAAGTACCCGGCGCCCGCGTTTTGCAAAGCACCCGCAACGCCTCCAATATCATCGCCGACGTGTTCATCGCCAAACGCAAATGGGTGGAAGCCAACCGCGACAAAGTACAGCAGCTCTATGAAGGCTGGATGAAAGGCGCAGCCGAGATCAACAGCAGCGCCACGGCCAAACAGGAAGCCGCCGCTATTCTCGCCGACGCCTTCGACGGATTTACCAAGGAGGACGCCGTCAAGGCTATCGACAACGTGCGCCTTTGCACGCATGGCGACAACGTCAACTTTTTCGGGCTCAACCGCAGCGGCTACAAGGGCGTGACGGGAGAAGAACTCTACGCCCGCATGACCAAGGAATACCGCAACATCGGCGTGCTCAAAAGCGGTGATGTAGTGCCCGGCTTTTCCAAAGCCGCCTACTTCGGCGCCGTGGAACGCACCAACCTGACGGGCGGCACCAACGCCGCCGAAGGACAAAAAACCTTCGCCGGACTCTCCGATACCGAAGCCCGAAACAAGGAAGCCGTAGCCACCAAACGCGTCAGCATCTCCTTCAGAAGCGGTGAGTATCTGCTCGACGACAACGCCAAATACATCGTAGACAACGAAATGGTGCCCATTGCCAAAGCCTTTGCCAACAGCCGCGTCCGCGTGGAAGGCAATACCGACAACGTCGGCAAAGCCGCGGGCAACGTCGCGCTGTCCAAAAAACGCGCCCAGGCGGTGGTCGATTACCTCGTGAGCCAATACGGCATGCCCCGCAGCCGCTTCATCGTGATCGGTAACGGGCCGGATAAGCCCGTGGCGGATAATGGCACGGAGGACGGGCGGAGCAAGAACCGGCGGACGGATTTTGAGTTGGTGGAAGAGTGATCGGAATAATTCAGTCGGTGGCAAGAGAGGGGGCATCCAGTCATGATTGACCGGATGCCCCTCTCCTTATAAAGCGTTCAAGATTGATTCGGCAGAGTAACAATTATCAAAGTTTTCTGGGCTCTTTCTTCAAATGACGCCTTCCAACCTTTGTCTTGTTCGATTGCAAACAGACAGTCGACAATTCCTTTCCTGAACGCTATAATTAAGTCTTCTACTATTACTTATCTCGTCACTCCACTTTCAAAAATTCATAACTCGCCCGCTCCGGAAACACCGACGCTGCATCATCATTCTCTGCGACGATGTAGTAGTGTTTCATCACCGGCGCCGGTATGGCTGCCGTGAAAATGCCGTCACCCGCCGTGGCATCACCCGCCTGTCCGTCGTCGCGCATGGCGAATTTGGAGAAGGCAGAGGGCGCGTCTTTGCGGTAAAAAACCCAGCCGCCGGTGGCGGTGCCGAGTTTGGCGGTCACAATCCATTGATTTTCTGCGCCTTTGCATTTTACGTCGGCAATGGTAGGGGCCACTTTGGTAAGCAGCGGGTGTTTGGCCAGCCAGGCCGAGCGTTTGTCCATCAGTTGCCGGAGGCCGATGATGTTGTCGCGGCCGGAGCTCATGGTTTTGTCGAAGGATTGCTGGAAGTCCTGGTAGGAGTAGAGCTTTACGGTATCCTGTTTTACCAGTGCATCGATTTCCTTGGTCATAGCCTGAGCACGGGTGAGCCATTTGCCGTTTTGCAGCCAGTCGTTGCTGACGGTACGCAGGTGGGCCAGGTAAATCTTTCGATTCAGCGGATTTTTCAGCAATTGTGAGATCAGGGGGCGCTTGGCGTTATCGAATTCGGCCAGGGGCGAATACTGAATGAGCTGGTCGTCCGGAATTTCCTCAAAACTAAAATTGCGGCGCCAGCCGCCGAAGGCCATGTTGAGGTCCCAGATGAGCGGGTGGGCCACTCCGGAGGTGTCGAACCAGAGGTAGTAGTTGTGCGACAAGGAGCCGTTGTAGCTGTCGAGGTTGACGATGGCGTTGTTCAGGGCCAGCATCCAGAGGGTTTGGTCCACGTCGAGCACTTTTTCGATGTCGGCGGGTTTTCTGTTGAGGGTTTTGATGAGTTGGAGCAGGGGTTTCCAGCCTGCCGGGTCGTCCACTTCGTAAAACAGGTCGTAGCAGCCCGGGCTGTCGTTGAGGTACATCAGGGATGCGTTTTCGCCTTTGGGGCAGCCGCTTTGGCTGCGGGTGCGTTTCCAGTCGTCGGGATCGCATTTGACGAGATGGCCGGCCGTGGTGCCGAAGTGTTTCTGGATAAAATTTCCGTCGATCGACTCCGTATTTACATACAGGCCGTAGTACTTTTTATTAATGTACACCTTCGTGAAATTGCACTGCGGCGACGGCATGTACCGGCGGATCATCTCGTAGGCCAGCGGATCGCGGATAAAGCTGGGGTCGAGAAACGCATTGGACAATTTGACCGTGGTGTGTCCGCCCGTCAGCTTTTGGGTTTTGATTTTGTAGTCGAGTTTGACGTTGATCGGCAGTTTTCGGAAGGTGTCCTTGCGCGAACGGAAGTACGAACTGTTGCCTTTATAGCGAATGCCCACGCTGTCGAAGCGGACGCCGTTCACCCAGGCAGTGCCCGTCAGGCGGGCTTCGGGGTTGGCATTTTTCAGGGAGTCCAGTTTGCGGTCATAATCGTTGAACGGAAGTTCGATGCGAACTTCCTGGATGCCCGCGCCGTAAAAATCCTGGCTGTAAGCAGTTTGAACAAAAAGGGTCGAAAGGGCGCACAAGGCGAGCAGGCGGAGGGAAATCAGACGCATAAGGAGGGGGTGCGTTTAAAATTTAGCGAGTGTAACGACAAAACCACCGGGCGGCAAAACGAGCGCCCGGTGGTTTTTATTACGGTCGGCAGATCGACGCGTCACTTGTTCAGGTCTTTAAGTTTGACTTTGTAAGGCTTCTGCATATAATTGGACGGCATGAACGATACGGCGCCGGCATTTTCGGCCATCAGGAAGTAGTCGAGCACGGCGTCTTCGCTTTTACCTTCAACGGCTACGTTGAACATTTTGACGCCGGAAGGCAGTCCGTTGACGGACTCTTCATTCATCGGCATCATCATATAAGGCGTTTTGTCGGAAAAACGGTAGTACAGCAGCAGGCGTTTGGGGAAGCGGTCCACTTTGGCGCTGATGTTGAAGGTGTTGAGGCGTTGGTTTTCAAACTTGCCGCGGCCCTGTACCGTTACCTCAGACACTGCCGAAGGCAAGGCCGTCAGTTCGGGGTGGGTTTTGAGGAAGCGCGCGCGTTTGCCCATCAATTCGACGATTCCGGGAATTTTCGAGCGTTTGCCGATGGTCTCTTTCAGGCTGCGCTGGAATTCGTCGAGCGAGTAGAGTTTGTTTTTGTCCTCGTTGAAGGGGATAACGATCATGCCCTGAAGTTCCTTGGCGCGTTTTTCGTAATCGCCGTTGAGAAAGTTCTCTTCGAGAATCTGGCGGATATGTGCGAGATAGATCTTTTTGTTAAGGGGGTCTTTCAGCAGCTGACTGATCAGGGGTTTGTAAGGATTGTCCGAATGCAGGAGCGGATCGAGGGTTTGCAGGTCTTTGACTTCCAGGTCGCTGCCGTTGCCCGTGCCGGGGTTTTTATAGCTGCCGAAGGAGAGGTTCAGGTCCCAGGGAACCGGCTGGAACCGTCCGTTGTCGTCTTTGTACAGGTAGTAATTTACGCTGCGGTTGCCCGAGTAGCTGTTCAGATTGACCATTACATTGTTCAGGGCGAGCATCCACAGGACGCGGTCCACATCAAGCACGTGATCAGCCTTGGCGGGTTCGTTGGCCAGGATCTTGGTCAGGTTTTGCAGGTCGCTCCAGCCCCAGTCGACATTACTTTCAAAGTTGCCTTTGTAGCAACCGAGTTCGGGTTCATATTCGAGGTTGCCCAGAATGTTCTGTTTGCAACCGGTGGGCAGGTCTTTGACGGGATAATCGACGCCGGCTTTGAAGGCCGGACCGGTATCAGAGCCGAAGCGGCTTCTGAAGTACTGCGCGTCCACGCTTTCCACGTTGACGAAAAGGCCCACGTACTCATCGTTGATATAGAGTTTGACGTAGTTGGCCTGCGGCGCGGGCATGTATTTGGCGGCGATTTCGTAAAAAAGCACTTCACGCACCATACTGGGATCGCGCAGGGCGGAGGACAGTTTGATCGAGGAGTAGCCTTGGTGGTTCTGGCCTGCGACGGTGTAATCCAGTTTGATGGTAAACGGATTGCGTTTTTGGCCCACCACGTTGGATTTGTCGCCACGGAAGCGCACGCCGGCGCCTTCGTAGCGCTCTCCGTCCACCATGGCGGTACCGCTGAGCATGCCCGTGCCATAGAGGCGGAGGGAATCCAACTGGTCGGTCCAGTTTTTGGCAGCAAGGGTCAGGCGGATCTCACCAATGGTTTTTTTGTCAAAAAAAGCCCGGCCTTTAACACCTTGGGCAAACAAAGCCAAGGGCAGGAGGGCGATCATGAGGGGAAGTAGGATTCGTTTCATGACAAACTATGGTCAAGGTTTGGAAATTGATTATCGTAATTTTTTAGGGTGCAATGATACAAAAAGTAGCCGTTGCCTCGGGCCGTTTACCTCCGGAAGCTCATCAGATGATTTCTTCGAAAGGCTGTTCTTCGGCGATAGGGAAATGTTTGGCGAGGGCGGCCAGGCGGTTGTGGTGCATCGCCTGCATTTGTTGTTGCACCCCATCGATGAAAGCAGCATCCACGAGTTGCTCCACGGCTGCCAGGGTGTCGACCCGTCCGTCGAGGCCGAACTTGTAGGTTTGTTCGTACAAGGCGTTCTCAAATTTGACGCTCAGCCGGTTGTCCATTTTGAACACGGTGATTTTTAAAACAGGATGATTGATTTGACCAATGACGCGCATAAGCAGGCAGTTTGATGATGAATTTCCGGGCAAAAATGAGAAAAAGGTTTTGGGGCGCCTCTGGAAAGCATCTGACAATCCTGGCTTTTTTCGCGATCACAAAGTTTCACTCGCCTGTCACCACCTGAAATGTCGTTGCTGCGGCGGCCCCGCCCAACAATGGCCCTACGAGATAAATCCAGATGTCGCTCCAGGCCGCCATGCCCGCCGCGATGCTGCCGATACCGACCGCGGGGTTGAATGCGCCGCCGGAAATGCTGCCCAGGCTGTACGACACCGTAATCAGGGCAAATCCAAGAGCGAGTCCGTTAGAGGAATTGGCTGCGCCGGATCGGGTGTCCATCACGGTGAGATACACGTATACCAAGAGAAATGACCCGAGGAATTCAGCGATCAGCGCGCAAATCGGGTCATTGACACGCATTTGGATATTGGTTGAACCCGCGTTGCCGCAGCCCAGCAAAAACACGCCGATCAACGCCGCCACAAAGCCGCCCAGCACCTGGGCAAGCACGTAGTAGGGGAACTCGTTTTTGTCCAACCTGCCGCCCATCAGCATGGCCAGCGATACGGCCGGGTTGAAATGACTGCCCGAAACCGCCCCTCCGGCATAGGTCATGACCATGAGCGCCGCGCCAATCGCCAGGGGAGCCAGCAAGCCGGTTCCGTTGTTCAAGGTCAGCACGACCGTCAGCACGAGAAAAAAGGTGCCGATGCCCTCCACGAGGTACTTTTTCATAAACCTTTCGTTTTGCTTTACTTAAAAGATGAATTTTGCGCGCTAATGTAAACCAGCCATGTTGTACCATCACGTAAAAAATATGCGCCGTTTCCTGCCCTTCGTTCTCGCCATGATTGCCCTGACCGCATCCGAAATTTCCGCTCAAAATCAACGGCTTACGCCTGAACTGCTCTGGAAAATCGGCCGGGCCTCCCTCGATTGCGTCTCTCCCGACGGCCGCTCGGCCGTGTATGGCGTGCAGCGCTACGACCTGAAAACCAATAAAAGCAGCCGGATTCTTTACCTCGTCGACCTCGGCTCGGGCGACACCCGCGCCCTGACCACCGAAGCCGACGGCGCTGCCAGCGACGCCGAATTTCACCCGGACGGTAAAAAACTGGGCTTCCTGAAAGACGGAAAACTGCACGAAGTCACCCTCGCGACAGGCGCCATTACAAAAGCCAGCGACCTGGAAATCAACGGATTCCACTATTCGCCCGACGGCAAAAAGGTCCTTTTTGCCCGCGATGTACAACTCGACCAAAGCGCAGCCGATGCCAATCCGGACCTGCCCAATACCTCCGGCCGCATTATGGACGGACTCTTCTACCGCCACTGGAAATCATGGCGCGACTACACCTACAGCCATATTTTTTGGGTCAATTACGACAATGGCGCCTTTGCCGGCGACCCGGTGGACCTCATGCTCAATGAAAAATTCGACAGCCCGCTCAAACCCATGGGTGGAATGGAACAGGTGACCTGGACGCGCGACAACCGCTTCATCGTGTACACCAGCCGCAAACTGAACGGTACCGCCGAAGCGCAAAGCACCAATTCCGATCTCTACCTGTACGAACTGGCCTCCGGCAAAACGCTCAACATCACCGAAGGCATGCCCGGCTACGACATGGACCCCGTGTTCTCGCCCGACGGCCGCTACCTCGCCTGGACCAGCATGGCCCGCCCCGGCAACGAAGCCGACCGCACCCGAATCATGATCCTCGACACCCAAACCAATTTCCGCGACGAACTCACCGTCGACTGGAAGTACGAAGCCAATCACCCGCATTGGGCTGCCGACGGCAAATCGCTGTACTTTTTGAGTGCCAATGATTTTACCTACCAAATCTGCCAGGTCGGTCTGACGGATAAAAAAATCCGCCGTATCACCACGGGCCAGCACGATTACACCGCTCTTGAAGTGGCTGGCAACCAGATCATTGCCTCGCGGAATTCGATGTCGGCGCCGGCGGAGATTTATTCCGTCAATCCACAAAACGGCGCTTCCAGGCAGCTCTCCTTCGTCACCAGAGATCCCTGGGACGGCATCGCAAAAGCCAAAGTGGAACGCCACACCGTGCGCACCACCGACGGCAAAGACATGAATACCTGGGTGATCCTGCCGCCCGATTTTGATCCGAATAAGAAATATCCCGCGCTCCTGTACTGCCAGGGTGGCCCGCAATCGCCTTTGAGCCAGTTTTTCTCTTACCGCTGGAATTTTCAGCTCATGGCCGCCAACGGTTACGTCGTCATTGCGCCCTGCCGCCGCGGCATGCCGGGCGGCCCCGAAGGCCAGGCCTGGAACGACGCCATCAGCGGCGACTGGGGCGGACAGGTCATGCAGGACCTGCTATCAGCAACCGATTACGGAGCGCAGCTGCCTTATGTGGACGCCAACCGGATGGGGGCCGTGGGCGCCAGTTTCGGTGGTTACTCGGTGTACTGGCTGGCCGGAAACCATCAAAAACGCTTCAAAGCCTTCATTGCGCATTGCGGCATGTTCAATACGACCAGCTGGTGGGGTACCACTGAAGAGATGTGGTTTGCAAAACACGACCTGGACGAAAATTACTGGGAAGCGCCCAATGACCCCGCCTGGACGAAATTCAGCCCGCACCAATACGTGCAAAACTGGGACACGCCCCTCCTCGTGATCCACAACGAACTGGACTTTCGCGTGCCGCTCTCCGAAGGCATGCAGGCCTTTCAGGCGGCTCAGATGCGCGGCATTCCCTCCAAGTTCCTGTATTTTCCTGACGAGGGCCACTGGGTCACGAAAGCCCAGAACAGCATCCTGTGGCAACGGACGTTTTTCGACTGGCTGGATACTTATTTGAAGCAGCCTTAAACCTGTTCCAGAAACCAGTCCCGTTCCGTCAAATGTTCGTCGGCTGCGACGGCTGCGCGGAAGGCGGCTACTTCATTGTTATCGAAACGATTGAGCGACAGCAGTTTTTGAAAATGTCGCGCGACGTTTCGATAGTTGGTTTGGTGGTAGCCGATGATTTTTTTGCGCCGAATAAAAATTTGGTAGGCTTCGAGCAGGGATTCCAGCAGGCGCAATTCCCCTGCTTCGTAATAAATTTTCAGCAGCAAGGTCTTCGCTGCCAGGTGTAGCAAAAGATCGTCGTAATCCGCTTTTTGCAGGAGGGCCATTGCTTGCCGGTAGTTGCGGCGCCCGTATTCGAGACGAGCCAGGTTGAAGTTGACCATGCTGTCGCGATGCGTTTTCGCGATGCGGTCCTTGTAGGTATGAATAAACCATTCCACATAGTCAAACGCCTTGATTTTCAGGCCCATGCCTACAATGTTGCGGAAAGTGAAGCGGGAGAGTTCGCCTTTTTCGAGCAGGTAGTCATGGTCGAGGGCATGCTTGTACAACGCGAGGCCTTCGTGGGCATAATCCGAATAGCCACCATTGACTTTACGGATGCAATAATTCACGGCCAGGAGAAACAAATCATGGTTTTCTTCCGCTGAAAAAAGGGAAGGCCGGTGGGTCAGCAGCGGCTTCATGGCGTTGAAATGGCGCTCATCTTCCGGATGCAGGAGTGCCAGGCAGCCGTGGTAGTAAATCCCGATTTCGGGCGATTCCAGCCAATCCGGCCGCTTTTCGAGCAGTTCCAGCAGGGCCGGCAGCAACCCGAGATCATAACCGGCCGGGAACACGGCCTGGTGCGAGATTTGCCCGCAGGTGAGTTTGAGCTTTTGCAGGACAAAGGATTTTTCCAGGCTGTCCGACAGGTCCTGCAAATTGAGCCGGCGATTGCGCGCGGCGCCGGCAGGTTGCCGGAATTCTTCAGATTGCACCCGAAACCGCCGCTCGTGCCAGTCAGAATCGCGTACGGGCGTGGCTTCCAGCGTTTCCCCAGCCACCCGCAAGGCCCGGCGGGCTTGTTCGGGCAGACCGAGTTCGTTGCAGGCTTTGGCCAGCAGCACTTCAAACTGAGCACCAGAGCGCAATTGTTGGTGTACTAAATATTCCCGAATGAGCCGGACGAGAAAGTGCATGGTCAGGCGCAGGGCTGCCGCATCAAAGGACTTGCCGGGAAAGATTTTTTCGAAAACAGCGCGTTGTGCGGGCACACGGTTGAGGCGTAAGCAGCGATTCAGTTCTTCAAAAAGGGCCGCCACGTCGGCTCTTTTGTTGAAATAAGGCGAAGCAGTCATTTTGCCGATGTCGCGAAGGGCTGCGGGACGAAGTGCATTCAAAAGGGACCACAGGGCGCTGGATTGCATTCTACAACTTTATTTTAATGTAAATATCTGTTAAACAGATAATTATAACAAAAATCGAAGCCGAGAATTTAAATTTTTTGAAAAAAATGTCTTTTCCGATTACCGCGAAACGGCGAATGTTTGCAGTGGTAATTCCTCCGTGCTTAAAATCAATCCGGTTTATGAAAATCCTACGAACGTATTCGCTTAGCCTGGTCTTTTTCCTGCCGGCTTTTATGGTAACTGCTCAGGCGCCCGATAGCAGCAACGTGCCTTATTTCAGCATTCTGGCTCCTCAGTCCATCGCCGGACTTTACGAGGGCGGAGCCAACGGCATGCAACAATATGGTCAGCCCACATTTGGTTTGGGGGTGAGCAATGGAAATATCGTGGGAGAGGTCGTGATGCCGGCTGAGGATACCTTGTACTGTACTCCCGGAAGTGAGGACTTTACAGGCAAGATTGTGCTCATACCGCGTGGTTCATGCACTTTTTCTCAAAAAGTATTCAATGCGGAGCAGCGCGGCGCTGCAGGCGTGATCCTCTGGAATTTTGAGGACGTCTACATCAACATGGCTTTTGGAGGTCCGGATACGCCCACCATCGCATGTATCATGGTACCTCATTCCCTCGGCCAACTGATTTATAATCAATTGCAGCAACAGCAAACGGTCGTTGCTGCGTTTTCCAAAGAACCGCTGAATTATGCCTTGATCAAAGGCAGGGTTCTGGCGGATGCCAATGCCAATTGTCAGCCAGAGGGTGGCGAACCGGGCTTGAAAAACTGGATCATTTCGGCCCAGGGAACAGATAAGACCTACGCGGGACTAACCAATTCCGCCGGCGAATACCGCTTGTACGTGGATACCATCAACTCGCCATACCTGCTCAGCGCCAGCCCGCCGAATACCCTTTGGGCGGCATGCAATTCCGAACAAACGCCCGTGCTCGGCAGCCAGGACACCTTTCTGTTGGATTTTGCGGCGGCAGCCCTGATGGACTGCCCTCAGCTGACCACCGATATTTCCGTCAACGTGCTCCGGCGTTGTTTTGAGAGCTATTTCAAGGTGCAAGTGTGCAACGAGGGCTCCGTTACCGCTGAGAACGCATACGTCGACATCACCCTGGATTGGCCCGGTTTTGAACAGATTTCCAGCAGTTCTGAGCCATTTACACTTATTACACCCGGCGTTTACCGGTTTGAATTGGATGATCTGGCGGTCGGCGTCTGCCAGGAATTCACTTTTGTTGCGACGGTTTCCTGCGATTCGACCATTCTTGGCCAAACGATTTGCTATACGGCGCATGCCTATCCCGATACCGTCTGTGCTGTGCTGCCGAACTGGAGCGGCGCGACAGTATCGGTTCTCGGTGAGTGTTTAGGCGACTCCGTTCAGTTTCGCATCACCAATTCTGGCTCGGCGCCCATGTCTCAGCCCAGCAGTTACATCATCATTGAAGACGACGTAATGGTCTCGTCGGGCGAAATACAGCTTGACCCCAATAGCTTTCAACTGGTTTCATTACCTGCCAACGGAGCGACTTACCGTATCGAAGCCGCTCAGGAACCCAACCATCCGGTGCCGGGTGTGCCGGCTACGACCGTCGAAGGCTGTGTGAACGGAGGAGGGGCATTCAGTACGGGTTTTTACCTGATGTTCCCGGTGTATGACAGCAGCCCGAGCGAGGACCACGAGTGCGGCGAAGTAGTCGGATCCTGGGATCCGAACGACAAAACGGGTTACCCGTTGGGCTTTGGCCCGGAGCACTTCATTCGACCGGAAACGGAACTGGAATACGTGATTCGCTTTCAAAATACGGGTACCGATACGGCTTTCAATATTGTAGTGCGTGATACCCTTTCAGCCGGGCTCAATCCGGCGACGTTCCGGGCTGGAAACTCCAGCCACCCCTACACACTGAGTATTCTGGATGAAAACCGGCTCGTGTTCCATTTTGACAACATCCTGTTGCCAGACAGTTTTGTGAATGAACCTGCATCCCACGGATACCTGACCTACAAAATCAGCCAGACAGCGGGCAACCCCTTAGGCACCGTAATCGAAAACCGGGCGGCGATTTATTTTGATTTTAATTTGCCCGTGCTGACCAATACAACGCGCCATGAGATCGGGGATTTGCCGCATTTGAGCCTTTCTTCCCATGCGGCGGCACACCTAACCGAGCCGACTTCACTACAGATACAGCCCAATCCCGCTTCGGTTACCGATATTTTGAAGTTGGCTGAACCGATTTCAGACGGCGCTCATTGGCGCTTGATCGACTCCTCCGGGCGCATCAGGGCATCCGGACAAATTCAGAATCAGCAGATTATCCATTCTGGGTCTGAGTTGAAACCGGGCGCTTATTGGCTGGAAGTTCGCGACCAACGCAGCGGCTTATACCGATTCGGTCAGGCGATCCTTCATTGAAGTATGATGATCGAAAATGCCAGCCTTGGATTGCGAATTTGTGGTAAAAAGG
>JBGAJY010000166.1:0-12451 GCA_044224705.1 Saprospiraceae bacterium | reverse complement strand
AACCGGGGCGTGATTCCAGTATTTCGAAAAAAGCTTCGAAAATGAAGCCGGTACAAGGCCCGCAAACCCTGGTTTTGCCTGATTCGGCGGGTTTGGCGGCTCAACGGGATTCCAATCCGGAAGCGCCCGCGAAACACCCCGGCTTCGTGGGCAGGTTTTTTTCAAAAAACTATCCCGATCCTAGAAAAGCCGCGTTGTTCTCCGCTGTGCTCCCCGGTACAGGGCAGATATACAACCGGAAATGGTGGAAAGTACCCATCGTCTACGCAGGTTTGGGAGGACTTACCTGGCTGGAAATCAGCAATATCCGCAATTACAGGGAAGCGCGCGACAATTACAAATGGCTCGTGGACGGCGACCCTAATACCAATGTCGATCCCTATTACCAGGGCGCCGATGCAACAAGTCTGAAGAATTATCGAGACGTTTTGCGCAGGTATGTCGAACAAAGTTCCCTCGTGTTGGGTTTGGCTTACTTGCTGACGATCACCGACGCATTTGTGGATGCCCACCTGGCGCGATTCGACGTGAGCGAAGACCTCAGCCTGCGCCTTGCGCCGCATACCCCAACCACGCCGGGCCTGGGCTTTTCCATGGGAGTCGGATTGAGTCTTGAATTTGGCGGTTCCCGAAACAATAAAGTCAAACGACCGTTTCAGTCGATTGTGATCCCCTGATAATTTATTGTAAATCAAATTTTTGTGAAACAATTTTTTGAAAGTGAAACCGACAGTTTGGAAGTTACGCGGCGGCATTTTGTCGAGAGTTTGCGCTTCCCGTTGTTGACGGTTGCCGTCATTTGGCTGGTTCACTTTTGGCAAATGTCGGCGAACTGGGACCCCGCCGATTTCGGAATTATTTCCCGTCGGGTATATGGATTGCGCGGCCTCGTCACCGGCCCGCTGGTGCACGGCAGCTGGGGACACCTGATCTCCAACACATTGCCTTTGCTGGTACTGACGTGGATGATGATGTATTTCTATCGGCGGGTAGCCCAGCAGGCATTTTTCGCGATCTACTTTCTGACCGGTACGGCGGTCTGGATTTTTGCGCGACCAGTATCGCATATCGGCGCCAGCGGCGTGATCTATGGCCTGGTGGCTTTTATTTTCTGGAACGGTATTTTCCGCCGCAGTATGCGCTCCATTATCCTTGGTGTGATCGTGATGTTGCTGTATAGCGGCATGTTTTTGGGCGTTTTACCCGATCAGGAAGGTATTTCCTGGGAAAGTCACTTGCTTGGCGGGTTGATGGGCATAGCAGTGTCCTATTATTTCCGCGGACAGCTCGAAGAGGGGGAAAACGAAGAAAAGCCCGACCCATTTGCCGATGAGCGCGGCATGGAGAGACAGCCCTTTTTACCGAGGGATATTTTCGAAAAAACAAAGACCCAGCGCGAGGCAGAGGCGGCCGAGAAGCCTTTGTCGAAAGGGCGGAACAGGCGCGGCATTTCCGCCTTTCTGGAATCAGAAGTTCGACGCACAGGCGTTTTCATCACGAAGGCGTGGAGACGCGAAGGATTCGCAAAACTTTTGCGTCTCCGCGCCTTCGCGGTGAAAAATCACAATTTCTGAAAACCAGCCACCGCAGTTCCCGTTTTTCCGCAGACGATCACCCAGTAATTTCCTGCCGGCAGTTGAGCGACCCGAATCTCCTGCTGGCGCCCCTCCGCAAAGGACTGTTGCGCCACCTGGTCTCCGTTTTGACTGAATACCAATACTTTATCGAAGTTTTCCGCGGAAGATATGCGGATAAAGGAATCGGCCGGATTGGGCAATACTGCAAGATCAAACAAGCGCCGTTCAGGCTCGCCGACCTTCACCGTGGTAACTCCTTTGGCAATGGTGTACTCGCCCCGCTGAACGTGGTCGATGCGCAGGAATCCATAACGGTTATTGGCGGAACCGAGGGTGTTTTTAACGTATGTTGGCCACTCCGTCCAGGGTTGCCCCGCGCCAGTTCGGTACAGAACGATGATACTGTCTTCTGAAGGCGAGGTTTGCGCAAAAAGCTCAGCGTCGAGTTGATCCAGCTGGCCTTGGCCGTCGTAAAAAACACTCGTTTGCGCATCAAATCCCGTCGGCAAATCCCCGTCGACTGTCCAGTACCGATTGGTGAGCAGGTAGTTGAGCGGATTGGCGATGCCGGCCGTATCAGGCATGACCCAATGGTGCTCAATGCGAACCAATGCGGAGTCTCCCGGAGGTAAAGCGTTGACTTTTAAATCCATACGCGCCGGATTGAAATTGCTTGAGCCAATATTCTTGATCACTTTTTCTTTTTCGGCGCGGGCAAAGGTGAGCAGGCCGTTGGTGTTCAGCCATACGAAGGACGGGACCGCTTCCCAGGCAGAGAAGTAGAAAACCACCTCGTCGGTTTCACCGGAAACGAGAGCTGTGCGGGTTTGGCGATTCCAGTTGAAGTCCACAAAAGTGAATTCGACAGGCACGTTTTGATAAAAGTGCGGCGCGCCGCGCAGTTTTTGTTTCACAAAAACGTGCACCTCCGTTGGCGCATCGATGGGTGAAAAAACCGCGTGCACCGAATCCACTGAAAAATGCGGGAACCCGGGGCTGAACACCCAATCCTCGAAAAAATCGCTCAGGTCTACGCCGGTAGCGGCCGAAAGTTTGTCCCGGAAATCTTCGCTGCTCCAGTCCGTGAACTGGGTTTCTTCCAGCACCGTCCGCAGCCCCTGCCGAAACAAGGAATCGCCAAGATAACCGCGGAGGTTGTGGGCCACCACGGCGCCTTTATTGTATACGTGCTGCCCATAAGTCAGGTCGTGCGGCACACCCGACACCGCGCGATAGCCTCCTTCATTCACGTGCGCTTTTTGCAAAACTTCGAGGAAATTGGCATTTACGGCGTCGAGGTATGCTTTGCGACCGTAGACCCATTCGGTGAACAGGTGCTCGGAATAAGATGCCCAGCCTTCGTTCAGCCACATGTCTTCGGCGGTTCGGCAGGTCGCCAGATCGCCCCACCAGTGGTGGCTGAATTCGTGGGCCATCAGGGTTTCGTAGTTCGTGGCGCCGTCGATGGCGAATTTCGGATAGGCGATATTCGTGGCATGTTCCATGGCGCCCCCCGTGAAGGGCACGATGGAATAGCCGATCTTGTTCCAGCGGAAAGGGCCGTACCAGTGTTCGAAGCAGGCCAGGGCATTGGAAAGGTGGATAAAGGAGTTTTTCAGGTTGGTCGAATCGGCGGGCGCTACGGCGATATCGACGGGAACGGGGCCGTTTTCGCCCGCATAAGTTCTTGTAAATGAGGTAAAAGGACCTACTGCCACACAGGCCAGGTACGAGGGGATCTTGTCTTGTATCCACCATGTTCGCCTTCTTTTGCCCGAAGGAAGGACGACATCGGCCTGCAAATTTCCATTACAGTAGGCGGGCTTGTCAGGCGCCGTGGTGATATTGAAATGGAAAATGCAGCGCTCCACGAAATTGTCGAAGCAGGGAAACCAGGCTCGTCCGAACACGTGCGGATCGGCTGCGAAGCCCACGCCGAGGTTGTAGGCATAAGGGCTTTGCCAATACCAGCCGCCCCATGCGGAGGCGTCCTGCACCGGCGAGCCGTGATATGCGATATGCAAGTTCGGGTAACCACCCGCAGTATCCAGTGGGCTGGGAAAAAGAATATGCAGGCTTTGTCCGTCGTAGTTCCAGGTTAGAGGGCCCGCTGCCCAGCCCACGCTGTCGATGGTCATGCTCAGCAGGTCCAGGCGGATTTCCGTCACGCCGGGCAGTTTTGGGACGAAGATGATATTGGCATTTCCGGAAATGGTTTTTCCGGCAAAATCGGTGATATCGAGGTTGAGTGTGGTGATGATAAGATCGATGGAGTCGCTGCGGGGGTCGGGGCCGGAGGGAGGCTGCGTTGCCGGAAAGAGGCCACGGGCTTTGGTTTTGGCGCATAATTCGGCGGCATTGAAAATGGTTTGGGAGAACAGGCCCGGGCAGTAGATCAGGCAGATAAGGGTGTACAGAAAAGCATATTTCATGGATTTCCGAATTTTCTTAAAAAAACAAAGATAGGATTTTGCGAAGACCGCATTCAGTGGGTTTCCTCGTTTTTCCCCACCTTTGCGCCTCCTTTTTCAGCAGCGAATGCGGAATGAATCACTCATTCACTCATTCACCCATTCACTCATTTCTCCATGCAAGAAGAACTCTTCAAACGCCTCATTTCGCACAGCAAAGAATACGGATTCATTTACCCTTCCTCCGAAGTTTATGACGGTCTCGGGGGCATATACGACTACGGCCCCATGGGCGCCGAACTAAAAGGCAACATCAAGGAATACTGGTGGAAGGCCATGGTGCAGATGCACGAGAACATTGTCGGACTGGATTCGGCCATCTTCATGCACCCGAAAATCTGGAAAGCCTCCGGTCACGTGGATGCGTTCAACGACCCTTTGGTCGACAACAAAGACTCCAAAAAGCGCTTTCGCGCCGACGTGCTGATCGAGGGCGAAATTGATAAAATGACCGACAAGGCGGAGAAGGAAGTGGCCAAAGCCGCCAAACGTTTTGGCGACAGTTTTGATGAAAAACTGTTCCGCGAAACCAACCCGCGTGTCGTGGAATACCTTCAAAAGGCCGCCGACACCGAAAAACGCCTCGCCATCGCCATGAAAGCCAATGACATGGCCGGCCTCAAAGCGCTCATCGAGGAACTGGAAATCGCGGAACCGGACACCGGCTCGCGCAACTGGACCGAAGTGCGGCAATTCAACCTCATGTTCTCCACCCAGCTCGGTAATATTGCCGGCGAAGAGGGGAAACTGTACCTGCGCCCCGAAACTGCCCAGGGCATTTTCGTCAATTTCAACAACGTGCAGCGCACCTCCCGCCAACGCATTCCCTTCGGCATCGCGCAAATCGGGAAAGCCTTCCGCAACGAGATCATCGCGCGGCAGTTCATTTTCCGCATGCGCGAATTCGAGCAGATGGAAATGCAGTTTTTCGTGCGCCCTGGCACCGAAATGGAGTGGTACAACTACTGGAAAGCCGCCCGCATGGCCTGGCATCAGGCCGTCAACCCGGCCGAAAAACTGCGCTTCAAGGACCACGACAACCTCGCGCACTACGCCAATGCCGCAGTAGACGTGCAGTTCGATTTCCCTTTCGGTTTCAAGGAACTGGAAGGCATCCACTCGCGCACCGACTTCGACCTCGGCGCCCACCAGGAACTTTCCGGCAAAAAAATGCAGTATTTCGACCCCGAACTCAACGAGAGCTACGTGCCCTACGTGGTGGAAACTTCCGTCGGCTGCGACCGGATGTTCCTTTCGGTTTTGTCCAACTCGCTGGTCGAAGAAACCGTGCCTGACGCGCAGGGCGAAGACGCCAAACGCGTCGTACTACGCATCCCGGCCCCGCTGGCGCCGGTCAAATGCGCCGTGTTGCCGCTTGTCCGCAACAAGGAAGAACTCGTCGGGAAAGCCCGCGCCGTGTTCAACGAACTGAAATTCAACTTCCTGTGCCAGTACGACGACAAAGACGCCATCGGCCGCCGCTATCGCCGGCAAGACGCCATTGGGACGCCGTATTGCGTCACGATCGACTTCGATACTTTGGACAACGACACGGTCACTATCCGTGAGCGCGATTCCATGGAACAGGTCCGGGTGCATATCTCAGAAGTGGCGAAAATCGTGGGTGAAAAAACCGACATGCGCCGTTTGCTGGAAAAACTGACCTGATCCCGCTCGAATGGGTAAAAAATATAAAAGGTCTGCTCGTTTCGGGCAGACCTTTTTTGCATTTTAACGAGCGGCAAATTTTTTGCAACGCGGGAAAACACTACTTTTACCCCACTTCCCGCTACAGTCTCATTTTCCGGTACTTTCTTTTCGGCACTGAATTTGCTGTTTGTTGTCTGTCCTGCAATTATTGCCGGATTTGTGCAACATCTGCATGATAAGTGTTTTGCTAAAGAATCTATGACAGCATCATTGCTCCCTCGCCGGTTTTCGTTTCATCCCAACTTCTGGTTTTTACATCTAACATTTAACCAAAACAGGCGCTTGTGAAAAAGACGCTACTCTACGCACGTATTTTTGTCACGCTGGCTTTCACGCTGCTCACCCTGGCTATTCTGCCTGCTCAGGATATCCACTTCTCGCAGTTCGGCAACGCCCCGATCAATCTCAGTCCGGGTCTGAATGGGGTATTTGGCGGCGACCTTCGGTTCGTCGGCAATTATCGCAACCAATGGCGCAGCGTCCCCGTCCCTTATCTGACGTTCTCCGGCACTCTGGACAACAAGTTTTATTTCCAGAAAGGCCGCTACGACCGGTATTTCTCGGGCGGGGTGTTGATCAACTACGACCGCCAGGGCAGCCTTGAGCTGACCTCCATGCAAATCGGCATCCCGGTTTCACTCACCTTGCCGGTGACGAAAAACAACTTTATCACTCTCGGTGTCACCCCGGCTTTCGGGCAGCGCGCATTCAATACCAATCACCTGACTTTCGATGCGCAATGGCAGGATTGCATTTACGATCCTGCTGCGGATACCCGTGAAGATCAATTGTTTACAAGCGACAATCTCCAGTATTTTGACCTGGGAGCGGGTTTGAATTTCCGCACTCAGGCTGCCAAAAAACGGACGCACGTTGACGTTGGGGTGGGTTTGCACCACATCAACCGGCCGGATCACGATTTCTGGTCATCGACGCTGACCAACCCGGGCGAGGTCAAACTGGCCAGGAAATGGTCGGTATACGGCCTCGGTTTGGTGCAGGTCGCCGGCAACGTCGATCTGGTGGGACAGGCGCTTTACCAGCGTCAGGGCGGCTACCGCGAGGTTGTTTACGGCCTCGGTATGCGGTTCCACCTGAACCGTCAGCCTTATCAC
Source organism: Saprospiraceae bacterium (assembly GCA_044224705.1). GTDB lineage: Bacteria > Bacteroidota > Bacteroidia > Chitinophagales > Saprospiraceae > M3007. The sequence goes on along the minus strand of JBGAJY010000166.1, from coordinate 5,578 downwards.
GAACTTTCCTTACAGGTCGGAGCCAACTTCCGCCACCGCTACACCGATGCGCTTTTACCCCAATTTGAGGTAAACTGGCGCACCTGGACGCTCGGACTTACCTATGACGTCAACCTCTCGGATTTCACCCTGGCGACCAATCGCCGTGGTGGTCCGGAGCTTGCCTTGATTTACCGCTTGTACAGGGTGAAACCTGTTTCTGTCTTTAAATCCTGCCCGCTCATCTGATCCCAGACCGGGTTATTCCGCCTTTGTTTGTTGCATTACCATGAATAGATCCATCTGGACATCGATCTTCTTTTTTTTCCTGACTATCCAAGGAGTGTACGGTCAGAACTCATCCGGCGCAGAAAACCGGATCGACGACGGCATCGAACGCGGCCCTTCGCTCGCTGCTTTGGAGCGCAAGGCCATAGAGGTGAGGGCGCAGGGCGACTACGCCGCTGCCATGGATTATTACGGAAGAATTCTGAAAGGCGACAGTTTGCATGTGCAGGCTTTGCGCGGTTATGGTGAAATGGCCCTGGCAACCCATGCGCCGGAACGGGCCGAATGGGCTTTCCAAAAACTGGTGGACCACAAGTTGGTCGGCGTCGACGGCTTGCCCCTGCTTCGTCTGGCCGATGTCAAATTCCGGCTGGGCAAGTATGCCGAAGCGCAGCAGCTCTATCGCCGCTTTTTGTACATCGATACGCCGACTGGAATGACCGCCGACGCCCTGAAGGATGCTCAGATGGGTCTTGCCAATGCAGAATGGGCCCAGGAAATGACCGAAGGCGCCGCCGGGACCGTGACGCTTTTCGAAATGGATTCCAGCATCAACACCCGCAAGTATTCGGAGTATTCACCCTACCCAGTGGGCGACACGCTGTGGTTCGCTTCGTATAGTTTCCCGTTCAAAGGCGATAAGCACACCCCCCAACGCCACCTGATCAAGGCCAAGCGCGCCATTGCCAAAGACAATCAGGTTATCGTCAGTGTGGCGGATTTTAATGAAGAAAAATTGCACACGGCGCAGGTCACTTTCAACCAGACCGGCGATGCGATGTATTACACCATCGGCCATTTTATCAATTCGGCCGATATCCAGTTCGAAATTTACCAGCGCCGCCGTGGCAAGGACAACAAATGGGGCCCGGCGATCAAATTGCCCGCCAGCCTGAACCTGGCCGGCTATACCACCACCGAGCCGAATATCGGCCACCTGGCCTCCGACGCCGGCGGTGAAGTGTTGTTTTTTGTCAGCGACCGGCCTGGCGGAAAGGGCAAACGAGACATTTGGTACAGCTCGATCATACGGGACAGTCTGGGACGCGACACGTTTTCGCAACCCGTAAACCTGTCGATGATCAACACGACCGAAGACGACGTCACGCCGTTTTACCACAACCGAACCCAAACCCTGTATTTCAGTACCCTCGGCTACCCAACTCTGGGTGGCTTCGACATTTATAAAACCATCGGTCAGGGACAGGAATGGTCGGCTGCTCAAAACCTCGGCCCGCAGATCAACGGCAGCGCCGACGATGTGTATTACGCCCTGAACGAAAGCGGTAAAACAGCCTTTTTTGCCTCCAACCGGCGCGGAGACGCTAATCATTCGGAAGAGGCTTGCTGCTATGATATTTATCAGGCCAATCTGGTGAAGCCCGAAATGATCGCTGTGACGTTCAACAAGGAGTCGGGCGATTCCCTGTCGAAAACGGAAATGCAACTGTTTGAAATAACGCCGGACGGGCCAAAAAGCCTGGTCAAAATTCAGGTAGTTGGCAATAATTTCCCTTTCCCGCTCGACCCGGGAAAGAAATACATGCTGGTGGCTTCGAAGCCCTATTTTGGTCCGGATACCCTGCGGTTTGAGACACCCAGCGTAGTGTGGAACGATATTTTAGTCAAAAAACTTTACCTGCCACCGGCTAAGGTCAATCTCGTAGCTACGGTCTACGACAAAGAGACCGGCAAGCCGCTGCCCGGAACCACGGCGCAATTTATTGATTTGGGCCCCGTGGGCCCCGGAACCGGTCCGAACCGCGAGCGGGATACCACGACCAATGAAAAAGGCAATCGCTACGACTATGACCTCGACTTCAATCACCGCTACAAAGTGATTGTGCAGCGATTTGGCTACACGCTGGATTCGGTGGAGGTATCGACAGAAGGCCTGACCCAAACTACCACTATTGAAAAACGCCTCGAACTGACCCATGGCATCAATCTGGAGGCTCTGGTTTTTAATGAAATCACAAAGGAGCCCCTGTCCGACGTCACTTTCCAGCTTATCGAGGTGAAAAGCGGTAAAAAAGACGAAGTCACGAATACCGACCGGAACGACTACCACTCAACGCTGGGCTTTGAAAAACGCTATAAAATCATCGCTACCCGGCCAGGCTATTCCACGGACTCCCTGGAATTTGTCACACCCGACATCGCCTCGGTGGATTTCGTGACGCTGCACAAAGAATTGTTCCTGCGCCCCCTGGACCTGTCTTTGTACCTCCCGTTCAACCTCTATTTTGACAATGACGAGCCGGACAAGCGCACCTTGAAAACCACTACAACAACCCTTTACAGCGAAAGTTACTTTGCATATTATCCTCGTAAACAGGAATTTATCGATAAATATTCCGCGGGCATGTCGGGCTCAGCACGTGATTCTGCCATTGCCGAACTCGATCTTTTCTTCGAACAAGAGGTCAAAGGCGGTTGGAACCGCTTGCGCATTTTCACCGAAGTATTGTACGACATGCTGCGTCGGGGTGAAAAAGTACACATCACTATCCGCGGCCACGCTTCGCCCCGCGCCGCCAGCGGTTACAACCTGCGGCTCACCGCGCGGCGTATCGCCAGCGTGATGAACCACTTTTCCGATTTTGAAAGCGGATACCTGAATAAGTACATCACAAGCGGACAACTCGTTGTGACCGAGGAGCCTACCGGTGAAAGTGAAGCGCCCAAAGGCATTGAAGACGTAGAAGAACGCGGATCGATTTACAGCGTCCGCGCCTCGCGCGAACGTCGGGTGGAAATTATTGGCGTAGAAATAAAGCAATGACCATGATTACTTGAATTGCCGGTTACTAATACCAGAGAAAACAGTCCCAAAGACACTCAATGAGGAAACACTAATCAACACCATGAATGCATTCATTCGATTAACAGGCATATTACTTTTCGTTGCGGTTGCATGGGCTTTGCCTGCGCAGTCGCCGCGCCAGTATGAGCGCGCTGCTGAAAAGTCCTTTGAAGCAAAGGATTATTACTCCGCGCTGCAGTATTACCGGAATGCGCTGGCTTTTGATTCGAACCAGGTGGGGACCTGGTTTGGATATGCTCAATCGGCCCATTTCCTCGGTTCTTACAAACTGGCCAACGAAGGTTACACCAAAGTGCTCGAACTGGACACCAAAAACCAGTTTCCGCAAGCCATTTACTGGATGGCCGCCGTTAAGAAAACGCAGACCGATTATTACGCAGCCATAAACCTGTATAAAAAATACCTGGCCGTCAAAAACGGCGACCCCGTTCTGCGGCAGCGCGCCGCAAAAGAACTGGATGACTGCGAATGGGCCATGGAGCAGATCACCAATCCCGACCCGAATGTCCAGGTGGAGCGGATGCCGGAAGCGCCCAATACCACACAATCCGATTTTGGCGCGGCGCAAATCGGCGACACCTTGTACTATTCCTCCTTCCGGGAAATTCCGTGGAAAGACCGACATTACCCGGTGCGGCCCTTGTCAAAAGTGATGCAACTGATGCCCGGCCGGGAGCCCGAATTTTCTCCGTTCAATGCGGACAACCGGCACACTGCAAACATCGCTTTCAGCCCCGACGCTCAATTGATGATCTTCAACCAGTGCGATTACAAGGGAGAAACGGACGTCGTTTGTGAACTGTACCTGTCGCGCAGGACGCCCGCAGGCGATTGGTCTGAGCCCGTGAAATTGCCCGAGACCGTCAACCAGCCCGGCTTTACGGCTACGCAAGCTACCATTGCCCGCACAGACGACGGGTATTTTGAACTGTATTTTGTCAGCGACCGTCCTGGCGGAAAAGGCGGGCTGGATATCTGGCATTCACGATTTTCAGCAGCCGGCAATTTTTCCATGCCAGTGAATCTCGTAGGCCTGAATACGCCGGAAAACGAGATGACGCCTTTTTATGACAACAGAACTAAAACCCTGTATTTCAGTTCGTTGGGGTATCAAAACCTCGGTGGTTACGACATTTACAAGGCGGTGTATTCTGACCATGGCTTTTTGCCGGCCGAACATTTGCCGGCGCCGGTCAACAGCAGTTACAACGATGTTTATTATGCGCCGCAAAATGAAGACATGGCCTATTTTGCTTCCAACCGCGTAGGCTCCATGGTTTTTGCGGAAGATGCCTGCTGTTACGATGTATTTAAAGCCAATGCCTTGCCGATCAGTCTTGAAGCGCAGGCATTTTCGGACCTGACGAAAGAGCCACTCGATGAGGTGATCTTTTCCTTAACCGAAATCCCGAGGGTAGAAACCCCGATTTCGGCATTTTCAGGTGATGGCAACAATGCAGAGTTCGACGTAAAACGCCAGCGGCAATACATGATCATTGCCAACCGCGATGGCTATTTGCCCGATACTGTCTGGGTAGGCACTTACCCTGTGCCTGCAAGCCGCAAGTTTTTGGAAAAACTTTACCTCCAGCCCGACGTGGGGTTACAGGTGCGCACCTTTAATAAAAGGACCGATGCTCCGCTTTATGGCGTGCATATCCGCCTGATTGAAATTACCGGAACCTTCGCCACGGAAACCAACACGGGCAACGATGGCAACGAAAGCGATTTGCGCGTGGAACGCAAACGGCAATACATGATCATTGGCCAGAAAGACGGGTATATCGGCGATACGACCTATGTGCAGGCCGGAGAACTGGCCAGTGCAAAACCCGGCGAAATTATTTTGAAAAAACTGCGCCTCACGCCGGCTTCCATGGAGATGTACCTCCCGCTTACGCTGTATTTTGACAATGACAAACCGTCCTGGACAGCACGGCCGGAAGAAACGGCGACGGGTTATGATGAAGCTTACTCCGCCTATATGAAACGACGCGAAGAGTTTGTGGCGAGGACGACGCGCAACCTGACGGGGGCCGAAAAGGCCGAAGCAGAACGCCGTATGAACGTATTTTTTGATTCGGACGTACACGGCGGATTCATGCGCCTCGATTCTTTTGCCAGCAATCTCACTCTGTTCCTCGAAGGAGGCGCCAGTATCGAAATCATGGTCAAGGCGTACGCCAGCCCTCTGGCTACTCCGGAATACAACCTTGCTTTGACGAAACGCCGTATCGTCAGCGTGCTGAATTTCATGCGCCATTACGGCGACGGACATTTTCAGAAATATATTCTGAACGGACAGCTGAAGGTGTCGACGGTTCCATATGGTGAATCGGCGTCTTCAAAAAATGTCAGCGACAATCCCAAAGACATCCGGCGTTCCATTTATAGTGTGGAAGCCTCTCTGGAGCGGCGGGCCGAAATCCTGGAGGTCAGACTTTCTGGAGGGAACTAAATCCTGTTCTAAAAAATTGATTTTCT
>JBGAJY010000165.1:0-12614 GCA_044224705.1 Saprospiraceae bacterium | reverse complement strand
AAAAACGCATCACCTACCCCTGGCTCGCCCCTGTGGTTCGAGTATTTGGCATATTCCTGAAAAATTAATCCATTTTGATCAACGCTGACACAACCACCGTTTTGTTTGACCGATAAAAGGAACTTTACACACTCTGTAATGCACATAAGACTCGCATGGTCAGCATGAAAATTGGCAGCTGCGACAACATTTGCATCAACAACAACATTCATTGGGTCTTCAGCCGATTAAGTTTTGCAAGATTGATAGCCGCAATTTCACCAAATTCATCACCAAAAAAGTCTGTAGGCCAATTTTTGATGGTACCGAATTCATCTAACTCCAAGCTTCTGATTTCAGATTTGCCATTCGTCATTTCACAGAAATATAATTGAATATCCGATTCATCTATTTTTTCTTCAGCAACTCGTCGTTGAAGGCGACGAAGCAGATGCTCGCTATGGCTTTCTAATAAAATTTGAATTTTACGAGTTTTGATCGCGTCAATAAACACATCGGCCAAACCTGCCTGTACACTGGGGTGAAGATGGATTTCAGGTTGTTCGATTAAAACAATGGAACCTTCTGGCACGTAATAGCACAGAGTGATGACAGGCAGGATTTGTGACACACCAAAACCCACATCTGTGATTAATACTGGTGATGAAGCTTCATTTTTTTTGACCCAAACTTGAAAAAGGCCGCTTCCTTCCTTAATTTCTTTAATATCGAAAGAGGAAATCAAGCCTAGCTCGCTCAACCAAAATGCGACATATTCTCCCAATAGATACTGCTTTTTCCCTTTACCACGTGAGATTTTACGCCCTTGACTGTCTGAAACTAAAATGGCATCTACTGCTCGCTCACCCTTTCGTCCCATGTCTTCGGGTTCATTGCCTTTCCAAGTATATTGCCGTTGAGGATGTTCGCGCAATGGCCCTAAGTAGTAAATGGATTGAAATAACTCCTCTAATGCCAGTTGAAAGTCAGTAAGAAACCCAGCATTTTGATAGTAAGCCTTTACTTGGTCTGGAAATCCGTAAAATTTTACCGGAGAAGGCAGTGGCCAACTGCGCATTTGACGCTTGATGAATTTAAAAGCTTGATTTTTCCCTTCATAAATGATTTTGAATCCATTATTTCCTCTCTGCCTCAACATCTGAAAATGATGGTCATCAAGAACATAGGAAAAATTGTCCGTTACTACTTGTCTGGGTTTTTCCTGAATAATATCCACATCAAATTTCATCTTATTGCCCTCAAATAAAATTCTACGCGAGTTCTCAGGGTCTTGGATTTTTAAAAATTCAGGCAATGTCCACTCCAACGTAAAATTTAATTCAAAAAGAGGTTGATGTTGATAAATAGTTTCCTCGTAAGATCCCAAATCGACATATTTATTTGCCCCACCAAAATCCAAAATTTGATTTCTATCAGATGATTCAGCAGTTTGCTTCAATAGCAATAAAGCTTGCAAGAGACTGGTTTTACCAGAACTATTTGTACCAAAGAATCCCGTGATTGGAGCAAGATCAAGATCACCGGTACTCTGCCAAGATTTAAAATTCAGATACTGTAAATTAGTCAGCATTGCATAAATGTGTCTTGCAAAAGTAAATAAAAACAAGAAGCCTCTAACTAGTTGAGAAACTACGGCATGCGCCGATGCGGTATTTTTCGACGAGGCGTTTACCAACGAGGTATTTTCCGACGCGGCATGCGCCAACCTGGAGGTTGGCGCTACAGGCGCTTCGTCACGATTTCCTTCCCGTTTGTCACCGTCTTCCTTCCGAACAGTAACCCCGCCGCATCCGCATCGATCAATACCGTGTCGCCTTTGATGTAGTCGCCGGCGAGCACGTGTTTGGCCAGTTCGTTGATGAGTTCGCGCTGGATAGTCCGTTTGAGCGGACGGGCACCGAACTGCGGATCGAAACCATGCTCCACCAGAACTTTCGCCGCCGGTTTGCTCACTTCAAGCAGGAGTTCCTGGCGCTCCAGCATCTCCCGGATGTCTTTGAGGAGAATGTCGAGAATCTGGGTCACCTGGTTTTTTTGCAGCGGATGGAACACGATCACTTCGTCGATCCGGTTCAGGAATTCGGGGCGCAGGCTTTGTTTCAGGGCATCCAGCACCTGCGATTTGGCGGTTTCGAATACTTCGTGCTGGCGTTTTTCGGGCATCGAATCGAAGTCCTCGAAAGCTTCCATGATCCTGTCCGACGCGAGGTTGGACGTCATGATGATGATCGTGTTTTTAAAATTAGCCGTGCGGCCCTTGTTGTCGGTCAGGCGTCCGTCGTCGAGCACCTGGAGCAGGATGTTGAACACGTCCGGGTGGGCTTTTTCGATCTCGTCGAGCAGTACGATGGAATAGGGCCTGCGTCGCACGGCTTCGGTCAGTTGGCCGCCTTCGTCGTAGCCCACGTAGCCCGGAGGCGCGCCTACGAGACGGCTCACGGCGTGGCGCTCCTGGTATTCGGACATGTCGATGCGGGTGATGGCTTTTTCGTCGTCGAAGAGCACGTCGGCCAGGGCTTTGGCCAGCTCGGTTTTGCCGACGCCGGTAGGACCGCAGAAAATGAAGGAGCCGATGGGTTTGTCGGGGTCGCTGAGGCCCGCGCGGTTGCGGCGGATGGCGTCGGACACGGCTTCCACGGCTTCGTCCTGGCCGATAACGCGTTTGTGCAATTCGGTTTCGAGGTGCAGCAGTCGCTCGCGTTCGGACTGCATCATTTTGGCGACCGGGATGCCTGTCCAGCGCGCGACCACGTCGGCCACGTCGTTGGCCGTGACTTCTTCGGTGGTCATGCGGTCTTCGACAGCCAGGGCGCGCAGTTTTTCTTCGGCTGCTTCGAGCATGGATTTGCGCAGCGGAATATCGTTGTACTGCAGTTTGGCGGCTTCTTCGGTGGCGCCGGCGACGCCCCGGGTCTGTTGGCTGAGCGCGATTTCGAGGCGCTGGTTCAGTTCGGAGAGCTTGGCCTTGGAGTCCTGAATGGTGGTCTGTATCTCTTTTTCCGCCTGCCATTTGCCGTACAGGGCGTCGTGTTTTTCGCGGATTTCCTCAATCTGCTTGGCGAGTGCGGCAATTTTGCGGGTATCGTTTTCGCCTTTGATCGCCTCGTGTTCGATCTCCAGTTGCTGCAGTTTCCGTTTGAGGTCGTCGATCCCTTCGGGCACCGATTTCAATTCGAGGCTCAGTTTGGCTGCCGCCTCGTCGATCAGGTCGATGGCTTTGTCGGGCAGTTTCCGGTCGGTGATGTAGCGGTGCGAGAGTTCGGCAGCGGCGAGGATGGCCTCGTCGAGAATTTTGACTTTGTGGTATTCCTCGTATTTCTCGCGGATGCCGCGCAGGATGGAGACGGTGTCTTCCATGCTCGGTTCGTCCACGTAGATCGACTGGAAGCGGCGTTCGAGGGCTTTGTCCGACTCGAAATATTTCTGGTATTCGTCCAGCGTGGTGGCGCCGATGGTGCGGAGTTCACCGCGGGCCAGGGCCGGTTTGAGGATATTGGCGGCGTCCATGGCGCCCTGGCCGCCGCCGGCGCCCACGAGCGTATGGATCTCGTCGATAAAGAGGATAACCTGTTCGTTGGAGTCGATGACCTCCTTGATCACGGCTTTGAGGCGTTCTTCGAATTCGCCTTTGTATTTGGCGCCGGCGATAAGGGCCGACATGTCGAGCGAGAAGATTTTTTTCGACTGCAGGTTTTCGGGCACGTCGTTGCGCACGATGCGCCAGGCGATGCCTTCGACGATGGCCGTTTTGCCTACGCCGGGGTCGCCGATGATGACCGGATTGTTCTTTTTGCGGCGGCTGAGGATGTGCAGCACGCGGCGGATTTCGTCGTCGCGGCCGATGACCGGGTCGAGCTTGCCGCTGGCGGCCAGGTCGGTAAGGCTGACGGCGTATTTCTGCAGGGCATTGAAGACCATTTCGGAGGTCTGCTCGGTCACTTTGCGGCCTTTGCGGAGTTCCTTGACGGCTTTGGACAGTACGTCGAAAGTGGCGCCGTTTTCGCGCAGCAGGCGGGCGGTTTTGTCGTCGCCTTTGGCGATGCCCAGCATGATCAGTTCGATGGAAATGTAGGTGTCGCCAAACTCCTTGAGCAGGGCTTTGGCCTGTGACAGGGCTTTGTTGGTGGCGGAGGAGGGGTACAGGTTGTCGGGGTCGCCGCCTTCCACTTTCGGGGAGTCCCAGACGAGTTTGTCCAGGCTTTCCTTAAAGGCAGGAATATTGACGCCCGCTTTTTGGAGCATGAAGTCGGAGGGGCTGTCCTGAACTTCCAGGATGCCTTTGAGCAAGTGGCAGGTGTCGACGATTTGCTGGCTGTATCCGTTCGAAATCTTTTTCCCCGCTTCGATGGCCTCCCAGGCTTTTACGGTGAAATCGTTTTGCGTCATATTGTTGGGTGTGTTACTTTTCTTGGTGGGTGTTGGAGGGGTGAATCAGGTGGCAGGCGTCAAATTTTTGACCAATTCGGAAAAGGGGCGGTGTGGCTGAAAAAGTGGCAGATGGAAGCGGGAAACGGGGCCAATTTTGCAGGAAAACGCGAGGATAGATGACGAAATGACGGGAGCAAAGGGGGGCTACGTCACTCCACCGCATAAATCTCCCACACCTTTCCCCGCCTCGCCCATAAATGCCCCTTGTCGGGCGCCGCGATCTGACCAACGGCGTATTGAGCCGGCCATTGAGCGAATAGATCTGCTGCGCCGGGCCCTGGTTGCTGCCGACCAGCACAAGGTCTGTCTGCAGGAAAAGATTCGGATAGCGATTTTTGGAAAGGAGTTGCTTCCTGATTATTTTTATAGGACAGCATGAGTTATGCGGTTTTAAACCTTTCCCGCACCCGCTTGTCAATAAGCAACGAAAAATAACGAAATGGGTAAAAAAGCATTAGCCCCAGATCCCAGTCTCACGCTGCGCATCATCCTGGAAACGCCACCGGCCGGGGTGGATTACGGTTTGCAAAAAGGCAGCGGCAGCCGCTATGAAACCGTACAAAAGCAGCGCTCCGTGGGAAAGGATTTGATTTTCGAAGCTGTCGTGACCGTACAAACCACTGAGGATGGCGCCGTCATTTTCAGGGGGCCTTTTGTTCAAAGCCCGAGGGATAATGCTTTCATTTACATTGACATAGGCGCCACTGCAGGACAGACGGACACCCTTTGGAGCAGGCGCCTGAAAATTCCGCTGCACGGCATCGGACCGGCCCTGGCACACCAGGCCGCTGGCCAATCCGGGGCGCTACTGGAAACCCGGGTGCCCGGAACCGGGAAAGACGGCGGGCCGAATTGCGCGACGGTGAAGCCGTTCGAGGGCTTTGTTTTAACGAAGAAATAATTGAACCAACCATGAAAATACTGAACCTGTTTGCTGTCACTGAGCGGCTGCGCTTTGCTGGCGCGGGGCTGCGCCTCGTGCCATTGCTGCTGTTCATGGCGGGGTTGCACCCCGCCGCCATCCAGGCCCAGACCAACGTGCGCGCCTGGTATGCGGACGGCCAGGTCTGGGTCGTCTGGGAAGCCGCCCTCCCTTTGCCGGAGACCTATGCGATCTACGCCAGCCCCGTACCCTTCACCAGCACGACAAATGCGGCGCAGATCGGGCGACTGTTCAAATTCGAATACGGCGGCGGCGCCCTGCGCGAGCAAGTCGATTCCAGCCTTACCTGTCGCATCCCCGATGGGCAGGGTGGTATTTATCAACTGGCCGACAATGAGGCACTTTTTGTCGCCACGCCGCACCAGGCCGGGGCGTTGTGGTTTGCCGTGGCGCCCTGGGGCCAATCGACCGTAACGCCGGGGCTGAACATCACCCCTGCCGCCGTGCCGTTCGGCTACGACCCGCTGAACGACCCGGTCGAGTGCCATTTGCAGGCGACGTTTCCTTCGCCGTTCGCCACCGGGTTTACCTGTTTTGCCTTCTACATGTGGGCCGACGGGCGGCAAAACCAATGGGACAACCGCCCCGATTTTCCCGTCATGGCCAATGCCGCAAAAAACGGCATGCCCAGCCTGTTCCTGGTCAGCGTGCCCAACGGGCTGGACACCACGACCGCCGTACCGCTCACCATCTGGCTGCATGGCGGCGGCGGCATCGCCCGGCAATCGCTGGCCGGCTCTCGGGCCATCGTCAACATCAACCCCGAAACCGGTATTCTCGTGGCCCAAAACGACGACCTGCTGGGCTGGCGCCTCAGCGTGCCGCCCAACCCCGAACAGCCCAGCTGGCATTTCGGCTGGCGCAAAAACTGGGACCCTTTTAACCCCGACAACGCCCCGACGACCCCGGACACGGTAGTCAATTACACGCAACGCCGCTATATCTGGATCGACGAGTGGCTCATCAAGCACTTCAACATCGACCCGAACCGGATCAACATCAATGGCCATAGCATGGGCTCAGCGGGGTCCACGGCCCTGGCCAAAGTGTACCCGAGGCACTACGCTTCGGCGACCATTTTCAACAACGGTTTCGGCGGTCCGGTGAATGATGAAGCCGTGGCCACTTTCGGGCCTACCGCCGACAATTACCCCACCAACCTCCTGAACCGGGCGGGCCAGACTGTTGGCTTCGCCACACTTTTCAACATCATCGACAATTGCTCCCCCGAGCGGGACTTGCCGCTGTTCCGCTCCTATTGCGGCAAAAATGACGATAATGAAACCATGATGTGGGATGCTTACGTGGTCGAAAATTACCGCAAAGCCGACTCCATCGGCATGGGCATGCAGCTCTACTGGAGCGAACGCACCCACGACATCGGCGGCCCGGGCGACCACTGGGCTTACGGCAATCTTCCCACGGAACAAACCATGTGGGACAATGTGGCCTACGAAGAAGGATATCTGCGCTCGGACGTATCCTTCCCCGGCTTCTTCAACCACCGTCTCGATCCCAACAACAACGACCCCGGCGACGGCACGCCCGGCACCGGCCCAGCCGGCGTGGGCGACGACTGGGGCACCTGGGGCGGATACCACCTGTGGAACTACCAGTCGATTACCGACGAGCCGGATAAATGGGGCGTCAATGTCCTGCTCGAGGGCTTTCTTTTTCCTTTCGACAACGACGAATGCCCGGTCAATTACCTCATCGCGGATGTGGCCATCCGCAAACCGCAGCATTTCAAACCGGCGCCAGGAAAAATCCTGCACTGGTCGGTGTCAGCGGCTTCGAATCCGCAGGTGTTCCAAACCGGTACGACGGTGGTACAGGCCGACTCTCTGGTGGTGATCCCTGGGGTCGAAATGTTCAAATCGAACTATGATTTCCGGCGCATCCGCGTGCAGGATATGTCGGTGGCGACGGAGCAGCCGGGGGGCTTCTTTTCGGCCATGTCCGTGGAGCCCAATCCTTCGGCGGGTGACGCCTTTCTGTCGGTTTTTTCCTTGCAGGAAACAGCGGCCGAGCTCCGCGTGAGCGGTTCGGGAGGGCGTATTTCTTCAATGCCCGTCCGGCTCAATGAAGGCGACAACCGGGTGCCATTGAGCGGGTTGGGCGATTTGCCGGCGGGGTTTTATTATGTGGAAATCGAGGGCGGAGGGCAGCGCGGGGTGGTGAAATGGGTGAAAATTTGAGGTGCGGCGTACGTACTTTCGCCCCCACATAAAACACCTTTTCACATGAAACATCTCTTCCTGACCCTCGCATTTGCTGCCTGCTGGGCGGCCCCCGCCTTTTCACAATTCCACTTCGGCCTGTCGGGCAGTGCCAACCTTTCTTTCTGGGATTGGCACATCAAATCCCTGGATACCGACATCGATTACGAGCCCGGCATGGGTTGGCGCTACGCGGCGATGGGCGAATGGCAGGCCGCACCCTGGATCGGGTTGCGCGCCGAATTGGGCACCCAGGTGAAAAGCAACAAACTCGCCGGTCTGCAATTCCCCGACATGATCAGCACGGGCAACTACCGGGAACGGTACCAGTATTGGGAGGGCAGTCTGCTCCTTGAACTTTTTCCCGTAAAAAAATGGCGCGCCGTGTACCTCCTGGGCGGCGCCACCGCCGGGAACCTCGGAAGAGGCCGTACCAAGGTTTGCATCACCGAAAACGGCGAAAAATCCTGCAACACCACACCCATCGACCTCAGCGGCCCCAACTACAACCGCTCGGCCTTTTCCCTCGACGGCGGTATCGGTGGAAATGTGCCGCTGGGCGCCCTCAGCCGCTTGAAAATCGAAGGCCGCTTCCAATACGGGCTGTCCAATTTTTCCAAAAACGACAACGTGGATGCGCGGGTGAGTTCGGTCCTTTTTACCCTGGGTTACCTGCACCGTCTGTAACGGCTTCCTGTCGCCCCGGCGGGTGATAATCTGCCGGGGCGCTGCTATCTTGCCCGCACAAACCGTAGCAGCTCATGAAGCGAATTTTCAATCTGGCCGCCCTCGCGACCTTCTTCCTCCTTTCCTGCGCAGGGCCGCGCCCGGCAGGTTCTTTTTCCGCCGGCAAAACGCCGTTTTTCTGGGAAAATGCCACCGTTTATTTCCTGCTGACCGACCGTTTCAACAACGGGAATCCGGCCAACGACGTCAATTTCGACCGCAATTTGCCCTGCGGACCCGCGCGCGGTTTCATGGGCGGCGACATCCCGGGCGTGACACAAAAAATCCGCAGCGGATACTTCGACCGGCTGGGCGTGAACGCTCTCTGGCTGACGCCCGTGGTGGAACAAATCCACGGGCAGGTCGACGAGGGCACCGGCGGCACCTACGGTTTTCACGGCTACTGGGCCAAAGACTGGACGGCCCTCGATCCCAATTTCGGCACGGAAAAAGACTTTGCGGAAATGGTCGACCAGGCCCACCGCCGGGGCATCCGCGTGATCGTCGACGTAGTGATCAACCACACCGGACCGGTCACGGCCTCCGACCCCCTGTGGCCGGCCGACTGGGTGCGCACGGGTCCCAAATGCCAGTTTAAAGACTACGCCAGCACCACCACCTGCACCCTGGTGGACAACCTGCCCGACGTCAAAACCGAAAGCAATACCCCCGTGACGCTGCCGCCCATGCTGGCCGAAAAGTGGAAAAAAGAGGGGCGTTACGACAAGGAAACCGCCGAACTCGACGCCTTCTTTGCCCGCACCGGCTATCCGCGCGCGTCGAAGTATTATCTCATCAAATGGCTCACCGATTTTATCCGGAAATACGGCGTCGACGGTTTCCGCTGCGACACGGCCAAACACCTGGAAGAAGGCGTTTGGGCCGACCTGAGAAAAGAGGCCGACCTGGCTTTTGCCGATTGGAAACGCACGCACCCGAAGCAAAAACTGGACGACGCGCCTTTTTACATGGTCGGCGAAGTGTACGGCTACAACCTCAACGGGGGAAAACTCTACGATTTCGGCGACCGCAAGGTGGACTATTTCGCCAACGGCTTTACCAGCCTGATCAATTTCGGGATCAAGGACGATGCCAAAGGCGCCTGCGAACAACTTTTCGCCCGCTACTCCACAGCACTGAACGGCCCGCTGAAGGGCTCCACCGTGCTCAATTACCTGACCTCGCACGACGACGGCTCTCCCTTCGATCCGCAACGCAACCACCCGATGGATGCTGGTACCAAACTGCTCCTGTGCCCGGGACAGGCGCAAATTTACTACGGCGACGAAACCAACCGCATCCTGCAGGTGCAGGGCTCCCAGGGCGACGCCAAGCTGCGCTCCTTCATGAACTGGGACGAGCTGCAAGCCAACACCTGGCGCGGCGGCTACACCACCGGCGAGGTGCTTGCGCACTGGCAGAAACTCGGCCGCTTCCGGCAGGCGCACCCGGCCGTCGGGGCTGGCGTACACGAAATGTTGTCGGGAAAGCCCTACTGGTTCAAGCGCAGCTTGCAAAAGGGAACCTACTCGGATGCCGTGGTCGTGGGACTGGACCTGCCTGCCGGACCGAAAACCGTGGATGTGCGCGGCATTTTCCCCGACGGCGCCGTGCTGCGCGATTATTATTCCAACAAAAAGGTCGCCGTTTCCGGTGGTAAAGCAACCGTGGATTCGGCGTTTTGGATCGTGTTGTTGGGAAAGTAGAAATACCGCTGTTTATCGACCGATACAAGCCGTTGCTCTATTGTGTGCGGCCCAAACGGAATTTTCCGTGGCAAATTCGCCGCGAAATTTTCACTCCCCTCGCCCCCGTCCACGCACAACGAACAACAATCCATGCAACTAACCATCCGCAATCTTTCCAAAACCTACGCCAACGGCGTCAAAGCCCTGCAAGACGTCTCGCTCGACATCCCGACCGGCATGTACGGCCTGCTCGGCCCCAACGGTGCGGGCAAAAGCACGCTCATGCGCACCCTTGCCACCCTGCAGGACGCCGACGCCGGCACCGCCACCCTCGGCGAACTCGACGTGCTGAAAGAAAAAGACGCCGTGCGCCGCACGCTCGGCTACCTGCCCCAGGAATTCGGCGTGTATCCGCGCATCAAAGCCGTCGAAATGCTCGACCACCTCGCCGTGCTCAAAGGCATCCCGTCCGCCCAACGGAAAGAGGTCGTCAGCGCCCTGCTGCACCGCGTCAACCTCTGGGACCACCGCAAAAAATCGGTCTCCTCGTACTCCGGGGGCATGCGCCAGCGCTTCGGCATCGCGCAGGCCCTGCTCGGCGACCCGAAACTCATCATCGTCGACGAACCCACCGCGGGCCTCGACCCCGGCGAACGCAACCGTTTTTACAACCTGCTCTCCGAAATCGGCGAAAACGTGATCGTGATCCTCTCCACGCACATCGTGGAAGACGTGAAAGAACTCTGCTCCAACATGGCGGTGATCAACGACGGCAGGGTGCTGTTCGCCGGAGCGCCGGAGGCTGCGTTGCTGCAATTGCAGGGAAAAATCTGGGAAAAAGCCATCAGCAAGGCGGAGATGGAGGACTACCAGAGCCGTTACCAGGTCATTTCCAGCAAACTCGTGGCCGGCAAGCCGATCATTCACATTTTTAGTCAGACCGACCCGGCGGAGGGCTTTAAGCGCTCGGAAGCGGGGCTGGAAGATGTCTTTTTTGCGAAGATTAACGGGGTGGCCTGAGCTGATTTACTCAGAATATTGAGTAATTTTACTCATCTTATTGAGTAAAGTTTTAAAAACTTTGAGTAAATGACTTTTCAGCGTAACCATTTACGGCAGTTAGAAAGTCGTCTTCAGGAAAAAAGGCGCTTTATCCAGGTACTTGCGGGTCCGCGGCAAGTGGGTAAAACGACGCTTTCACAACAATTGCTCGAAAAACTGAACGTCCCCTCCTATTACACCGCTGCTGATGCCATCGCCAACGCGGGCGCCACCTGGATCGAGCAGCAATGGGAAACGGCGCGGCTGAAACTGTTGCAGTCCGGGGCTTCCGAACTGGTTCTGGTGATCGATGAAATCCAAAAAGTGCCCAACTGGAGCGAGACCGTAAAACGCCTTTGGGATGACGACACCCGCCTCGGGCGGTCGCTGAAAGTGGTGTTGCTGGGTTCTTCCCGGCTGTTGCTGCAACAAGGATTGACCGAATCGCTGGCGGGCCGTTTTGAGTTGACCTATGTGGGTCACTGGTCATTGTCAGAAATGGAAGCCGCCTTCGGTTGGAGCGCGGAGCAGTACGCCTGGTTCGGCGGGTACCCCGGTTCGGCCGAGCTGATCATGGACGAGGAGCGTTGGAAACGCTATGTGAACGATTCGCTGATCGAGACGAGCATTTCCAAAGACATCCTGATGCTGACCCGCGTAGACAAACCGGCTCTGATGCGGCGGCTCTTTGAAATTGGCTGCACTTACTCCGGTCAATTGTTGTCGTACACCAAAATTCTGGGCCAGTTGCAGGACGCGGGCAACACCACCACCCTGGCCAACTATCTCAACCTGTTGAGTCAGGCGGGGCTCTTGTCCGGACTCGAGAAATTCACCGGTAAAAAACTTACGCAACGTGGTTCGAGCCCCAAATTTCAGGTGCACAACACCGCGTTGCTCAGCGCGCAAAGCCATGACACCTTCGGGCAAATCCGGCTCAAGCCCAATTTATGGGGTCGTCAAGTAGAATCTGTCGTGGGCGCGCATTTGATCAATCATGGCCTGTCCGAAGACTTCCGGGTTTTGTACTGGCGCGAAGGGGCGCTGGAGGTCGATTTTGTACTGGAAATGCGGGGCAAAGTGATTGGCCTGGAAGTGAAAAGCGGAGCGCGTGCCGGCTACCCCTCGGGTATGGCGGCATTCCAAAAAACATTTCAACCCGACCGTATGCTGTTGGTCGGCGAGGGGGGGCTTCCCTGGGAGGAGTTCCTTCGAATCAATCCGAAAAGCCTTTTTTGAAGCAGATGAAACATAAGAAGCTCATCGCATGGCTACTATTCGTATGGTTAGTTTCTGGTTGCCAGGAGCGGGGTACTCAACCACCGATACAAACCGCCGACGAGCAAGCGGCGCCAAAAGCACATGAGGAAGTTCTTGTCCCAGGAGATTCAACCTCTCCCGGTGAAGACAAATTTACTTTCCCCATAGTTTGGTTAACGCCGGTCGTGAGCAATCTGAATCTCAGGGCCGAGCCTGATACTTCAAGCCAGGTAGTCAACCAATTTCAATTTCAAGGCATGGTAAAGTGGACGGGTAATATCTCCGATCATCAGGACAAAATTTCGATTC
>JBGAJY010000164.1:0-12571 GCA_044224705.1 Saprospiraceae bacterium | reverse complement strand
ACTGTCGGCAGGCATCTCTATCCCACAGCTACTGGAGGCTTATCCTCATTTGAAGGAAGTGCAAATACTGGCGTGCCTGGCATTTGCCGCTGAAAAGATCAAAAACGAAGTTGTTTTTAACCTAGCGGCATGATTGCATCTATTGTCGCCGATGAAAGTGTAGACCATGCCGTTATCGTCGCGCTGAGGGATGCCGGCTATACGCTCAGGGCCATTGTCGAGGAACATCCCGGCTGGCCTGATGATCAGGTTGTTTCCTTTGCTTTCGGAGAAAATGCCTTCCTGATTACGGAAGACAAGGATTTCGGTGAACTGACTTATCGATTGAAAAAGCCCAATCGGGGTATTTTGCTGCTTCGGCTTCAACATTTGTTCGGCTCCGCGAAAGCCTCCCTGGTTTTGGGAATCATGGAGCACTACGCATCCCGGCTTGAAAATGCGTTCAGTGTGCTGGATGCCAGCGGGCTTCGCATCAAGCCGTATCAATAGACGCCCACCTCTCAATCCTTACCATTTTCATTATGTCCGAACTGGCTCTGAAACTGATCCGCGAAAACATTGAAAAACGCCGCCAGGGAGAAGATGCCCGCTTTCTCGACCTTGGGAATTGTGGGATGACGGAGGTGCCGGAAGAGATTGGGAAGTGTGTGTGGATAGAGGAATTAGTATTAGGGTCTGCCTGGGATGACTGGATTGGTAATGGTCATATTGAAATGCATGAGTCGTCGAATAACGAGGCACCTAATGATATAGTAAAACTTCCTGAAAAAATTGCTCAACTAAACAACCTAAAAAGACTATGGCTTTATAATGAACATCTCGATGGAAGGTCGTCATTGGATGATTTGTCATTTTTGGCTACATTGACAAATTTGGAGCAATTAGATTTCTCTCTGTCAAATGTTTCGGACTTGACTCCAATAAAAGATTTAAAGAATCTCAGGTCTTTGATATTTTGGGAAACCAATGTAGAAGATTTGTCTTCTATTTCATCGCTTTCTTTGCTTGAGAATCTTCATGTGGCCTCGAATGTTAATGACTTGTCGCCAATAAAAAATTTGTATCAATTACGGGAAGTCAATTTAACCTATTCAATGGTGACAGATTTGTCTCCTTTGAAAAATTTAAATAAACTTGAAACAATCAATCTAGCAGAAACTTTTGTTAGTAGGTTAGAACCTTTATCTAATATTGTGAACCTGAAGACACTTATTTTTTTTGGTTCCAAAGTTGTTGACATAAAGCCTATTTCCGGCTTGAAGAACTTAGAATATTTAGATTTTACCGGAACAAATGTGTCTGATATTAGTCCTATCAGTAGGTTAAAGAAGTTAAAATATTTATGGTTTCCTTATAGTGGTGTACTTGACTTATCTCCATTATCTAGCTTAAAAAAATTGGATAGAGTAGCATGCGGTAATACCAGGGTTCAAGATTTAACGCCACTTGTAAAAAAGATAAAAAATGGTTGGCCAGTGTTTAAGGGTTTTGCATTTAAGCAAGGGATTTCAATAGATGATTGCCCCCTTATCATTCCTCCTCTCGAAGTCGCCCAAGAATCCCCTCAAGCCGTCCGCGACTACTTCGAAGAACTCGGCGACGACGGCCGCAAACTCAACGAAGTCAAAGTCATCTTCCTCGGCGAAGCCTCTGCAGGCAAAACCTCCCTTGTTCGCCGCTTGCTCAACGAGAAATTCGACAGTAAGGAAAGCCAGACCCATGGCATTCGCATCCGCAAGGCGCCCTTCACGATGGAGGATGGCGATGAGGTCACCGCTCACCTCTGGGACTTTGGCGGACAGGAAGTGATGCACGCCACCCACCAGTTTTTCCTCTCCCAGCGCAGCGTCTACGTGCTGCTGCTCAACAGCCGCAATGACGACCAGGCCGAGAAATGGCTCAAATACGCCGGCAGCCTCGGCGGGCGCTCGCCCGTGCTGGTGGTGCTGAACAAGATCGACGAGAATCCGTCCTTCGAGGTCAACCGCAAAACTTTGCAGGAGAAGTACCCGCAAATCCGCGCGTTTTTCCGGCTGTCGGCCAAAACGGATGCGGGTTTGAACGATTTCCGCGAAGCCCTGCGCTACGAGATCGACCGGGCCGATACGCGGCGCACGCCTTTCCCGAAACATTGGCTGGCCGTGAAAGAACATTTTTCCAACATGACGGTCGACTACATCGAATCGACCGAATACCGGCGGGTGTGCGAAGAAAAGGGCGTGACGCGGCCGTTCAGCCAGGACGTACTGCTGCAATTCCTGCACGACCTCGGAGTGGTCATCAATTTCCGCAGCCTCAAAAACTTTGACACCCAAATCCTCAACCCGCTCTGGCTCACCAACGGAGTGTACCGCATCATCAATTCAGAACGCGTGGCGGACGTGGGCGGCACGGTGTGCGAAAACGATTTCGACGCGGTGATCAACGACCCGCGCTACAAAAAAGGCAATACGACCGACCGGGAATTCCACTACCCGCTCAACAAACTGCAGTACATTGTACGGGTGATGCAGGAATTCGAGCTCTGTTTCCAGCTCGACCCGCACACCTGGGTTGTGCCGCAACTGCTGCCCGTGCAGGAGCCGGAATTCAAAACGGATGGCGCCCTGCTGCACTTCGTCATTCATTTTCCCGACTTCCTGCCTGACAGCATTTTCCCGCGCCTGATGGTCAAACTGCACACCTATATCGCCGGCGACCGGCGCTGGCGCACAGGCATGGTGCTGCATAAACCCAATATTTTCAAGGCCCTGGCGCGGGTGCGCTGGGACAAGGAAGACCAGAAAATCCTGGTGGACGTGTGCGGTGAAGACCGGCGGCGCTTCCTCAGTTTTATCCGGGGGACGGTGAAAGAGATCGTCGCGGACTTTACCAACCTCAATTTCAGCGAGTTGGTGCCGATTCCCGATAGCGACGACACCGAAGAATACGAATACCTGGTGGAAGCCGAAAAAGCGGGCGAAAAGGAGGTATTCGTTAAGCAGTTGAAAAAACGGGTGAGCATTGCCGACCTGCTCGACGGCGTGGAAGAACCCGCCATGCGCGACGAGGTAGAGCAAATCCCGGTCAAAGCCTTCGTTTCCTATTCGCACGCCGACCTGGAACACCTGAAAACCCTGCGCACGGCCCTCTCGCCGTTGGTCCGCCTGAACCGGCTGGACATCTGGGACGACCGCGACATCGACGCGGGCGACCAGTGGGAACAGGTCATTTTTCAGCAACTTGAAGAGGCTGATATCGTGCTCTGCCTTGTCAGCGCCGATTTCGTGGCCTCCGATTTTTGCTTCAAAAAAGAGTTTGGCGTCGCGCTGGAAGCGCATCGGAAGGGCGAAAAAACTGTTGTGCCCGTCATGCTACGCAAAACCGACTGGGCGGGCTTGCCATTGTCGGAAATTCAGGGAACGCCCGGCGAATGGATCACGTCTGCCGCCAACAAAGACGAAGCCTGGACAAGAGTGTCCGAATCACTCCGGCCTGCTCTGGACAAGGCAAAACAGCGTAAAAAAGCCCTTCTGGAAAAGCGAAAAGGCTTAGTGTAGTTGCCTTGGGTGTGTCCCTCCCTCCAACTGTTTTACTCCTTCTGGGTACTCTTCCCACAAATTCCCCTGTAAGCGTTCATCTCACCCTTTTACTTTTCCGATTTTTCCTTTTTCAGATTAAAAATCCCCTTTTCACGCGCTGTGCAGGACCGGCGTGGGGGAAAATATTCGGCTTTTGCCCTGCCGGCAACTACTTGTCTTCCAAAATTGTGTGACACGTCACGAATTGCAATTCTTTGAAAAACAGCATTTTAAAACATTTCCCCAAAAATTTTTTTAGCGAAAAACGCACTAAGTGGCATTTTGTGGGAAAATGTGGAAAAAACGACTACATTTGTGGCACTGAAAATAGGGTAGGGCTATCCTTACCCAGGCAAGACAATAAACAGGATGAATCTCATTGGCGAATACCCGGTATCGGTGGACAACAAGGGCCGTTTGCGGCTCCCCACCGCCCTGCTGCGACAACTCGGCGACAAGCCCGAGGGCAGCGAGGGGTACGCCTTTGTCATCAACCGGGGCTTTGAAAAATGCCTGACACTGTATCCCAAAACCATCTGGGACGAACTCGCCGCCCGCCTCGGCCGCCTCAACCGTTTCAACGACCGCAACCGGATGTTCGTCCGCTCTTTCTACCTCGGCGCCTACCCGCTCGAGACCGACAGCGCCGACCGCATCCTCCTGCAAAAACCCCTGATGGACTACGCCGCCCTCACAGACGATGCCATTCTGGTCGCTATGGAAGACCGCATCGAAATCTGGTCGCCCGAAGTGTATCAGGCCATGCTCAATATCGATCCCAACGACTTCGCCGACCTCGCCAACCAGGTCATGGGCGGAGATGTCGGGGATAATGATGAATGATGAGTGATAAATGATGAATTACCCACGATCGTGAATATTCATCATTTATCATTCATCATTCATCATTAAAAATGAATAGCCTAACTGGAACATAATCCCAAACCGATTGCCCAAAAATTCATCATTCATCACTCATCATTTATCATTAAAGAAAGGATGTACCATGACCCCGTTTTGCTCACCGAATCGCTCGAAGCGCTGCAACTCCGTCCCGACGGGGTGTACGTGGATGCGACCTTCGGCGGCGGCGGCCACTCGAGGCACATCCTCGCAAAACTGGGCGACAACGGTCGCCTGTTCGCCTTTGACCAGGACAACGATGCGGAAGCCAACGCGGAGCAGGCGCCTTTTGCCGGCAATGCAAGCTTCATTTTCGTCCCGGCCAATTTCCGGCACTTGAAACGCAACTTGCGCGCAGAAGGCCAACTCCCCGGCTCTATCGACGGCATCCTCGCCGACCTCGGGGTGAGCAGCTACCAGATCGACACGCCGGAGCGGGGATTCAGCTACCGCTTCGAAGCCGAACTGGACATGCGCATGAACCCGCAGGACGAACGCAGCGCCGCCGACCTGCTCAACACTTTCACTGCCAACGAATTGCAGCGGGTGCTGAGCGAATTCGGCGAAGTGCGCAACGCCCGCACCCTGGCCCAGGCCATCGTGCAGGCCCGGGAGAAAAAGCCCTTCCGGACCACCGGCGAACTCGTCACGCTTTGCGAATCGCTGGCCATGGGCGAGCGCTGGCGCTACCTCTCGCAGGTATTTCAGGCGCTGCGCATGGAAGTGAACGATGAAGTGGGCGCTTTGCGCGATTTCCTCACCGAATCGCTCGAAATGCTCGCACCGGGTGGCCGTTTGGCGGTGATCAGTTATCACTCCATCGAAGACCGGCTGGTGAAAAATTTTTTCAAAACGGGAAACGCCGACGGAACCATCCAACAGGATTTCTACGGCAACATCACCCGGCCCTGGCAGATCGTGACCAAAAAAGCAATTGAACCCATGAACGAAGAAATACAACGCAACCCCCGCGCCCGCAGCGCCAAACTGCGTGTCGGGGAAAAAGTGCGGGGCAAACCCGACGAATAACACTCGATACCACCGAATTAAACAATGAAACTGTTCAAGATACTAGTCGCCCTCCCTCCCTCCGCTGCCAGCAGCGCGGATGTGCCGTGCACGACTTCCCCTTTTCAATATAGGCCGCGTACCTGCCGACTGATGCACCCGGTGCAACAGCCGGCCGAACCGTTTTTTGCCAAAATCTGATCCGCCATGGCCACCAAACTGCTCGGATACCTCAACGTCAGCGAACGAACCACCAACCTGGTGTTCGGCAACTTCACGTTCGTGCTCTTCCTCGGTTTTCTGGCCATCGTATACATCGCCAACGCTCACTTTTCCGAAACGGGCGTGCGGCGCATCCAGCAGTTGCAAAAAGAGATCAAGGAACTCAAATGGGAGTACACCTCGATCAAAAGTGAAACGATGTATAAATCCATGCAGTCGCAGATTGACGTCAGCCTCGAACCGGCCGGCCTGAATCTCGATCCGCGCGGACCGAAAATAATTGATAACAATTGAAGATTTGAAGATTCGAGGATTTGAAGACGCGATTCTGCCAAGCCATTTTCCAGATCGCGTCTTCAAATCCTCGAATCCTCAAATCTTCAAATCCTCAGTGTAAAATGCTGAATGTCAAAAACGAAGTCTTGCTCAATCTCTATGTGGTCGCGTTCCTGACGCTGGTCGCAGGGCTTCTGATATTTGGCCGTTTGTACCAGATCTCTGTCGTGGATGCGGAGATTTGGAAGACCAAGGCGGACAGTCTTTACCTCAAATTTGTGGACGTGCACGCCGACCGTGGCAACATCCTTGCTTCCGACGGCTCCCTGCTGGCCACTTCGGTGCCTTACTTCGACGTGCATTTCGACGCCAAAGCCCAGGGCCTGACCAAAGCCGCTTTTGACGAAGGCATCGATAGCCTGGCATTCCTGCTCTCCACCTACGTGGACCAGCACTACACCCCCGGCGCCTACAAACTCTGGCTCGATTCGCTGCGCAACATTTACCCGGACAATGCCAAAGGGATCCGATACGTGCCCATCGCCGTGGACGTGCCGTATCCTAAAATGCTGCAAATCAAGAATTTCCCCATCTTCCGGCTGGGGCGTTACAAAGGCGGCCTCATCGTGGAGCAAAAACCGAAGCGCGACCGGCCCTTCAAAATCCTGGCCCAGCGCACCATCGGTTACGTCCGCGAAGGCGCCCTGCCCGTGGGCCTCGAAGGCACTTTTGACAAGGTGCTCGGCGGCTCCGAAGGCAAACAGATGATGCTGCGCGTGCCCGGCGACATGTACATCCCGGTCAACGACCTGGCCGAGATCGAGCCCAAGGCCGGCGATGACCTCGTCACCACGCTGGACATCAACATCCAGGACGCCGCGGAAAACGCCTTGCTGAAAGCCTGCGAAACCCACGACGCCGACCACGGTTGCGCCATCGTGATGGAAGTCAAAACCGGCGCCATCCGGGCCATGGCCAATATCGGCCGCACGCCCGAAGGCTGGTGGGAAACCTTCAACTACGCCGTCGGCGAACGCGTGGAGCCCGGTTCGATGTTCAAGCTGGCCTCGTTCATGGCCATGATTGAAGACGGTTATATTGACGATTTTGACCAAAAAATACCCGTTTATAAAGGGAAATTAAAGTTCTACACGGATGAATTGCAGGATGCCGAACCCCACGGACGGGACTCTATGACTATCCGGGAGGTGTTTGCCCAATCGTCCAACGTAGGCACCGCATCGATGGTGCAAAAGTTCTACGGCGACAACCGCCGTGCCGCTTCGTTTGTCAAACGCCTCGAAAGTTTCGGCCTCGATCAACCCACGGAAATCGAGGTCGGCGGCGAAGAAAAGCCCTACCTCAAACACCCCGGCGACCCCAAAGCCGAGTGGTCGGGCACCACATTGCCCTGGATGAGTATCGGTTACGAGCTCCTGCTCTCGCCGCTGCAACTGCTCCAATTCTACAACGCCGTGGCCAACGACGGCCGCATGATGCGTCCCTACCTCGTGCAGCGGATCGAACACTACGGCGAACCGGTGAAGGAATTTCAGCCTTACGTCGTGCGCCGCAGCATCGCCAGTCGCGGCACGCTGCGCAAGGCCCGCGAGCTGCTCGAAGCCGTCGTGCAGACGGGTACTGCCAAAAATATCCGGCCTTCCGCCTACACGATCGCGGGTAAAACCGGCACGGCTCAGCTGAATTACCACAAATTCAAGGCCGATGCAGGCATCACGCACCAGGCCGGTTTTTGCGGTTATTTCCCGGCCGACAACCCGGTGTACTCCTGCATCGTGGTCATCAGCGAACCCAAACGCGCCGGTTATCACGGCGCAGAAGTGGCCGCGCCGGTGTTCCGCGCCATCGCCGACCGCTGTTTTGCCATGAAGCCCGAACTGCACCCGAGCATCCAGCCGAAAGCCAAACTGGCCACCGCCGACCTGCCCAGCCTCGACGCCGGACAAAAACGCGATGTGCGCGCCGCTTTGGAATGGCTGCACCTGCCCTGGTACGAAGCCGACAAACTGCCCGACTGGGTCGCGCTATCCGCCCGTAATGACTCGCTTATACTGCGCACAAGGTTTGTCAATGATAAAACCGTGCCTTCCGTAATCGGCATGGGCCTCAAAGACGCCATTTACCTGCTTGAAAACCGGGGTTGCCGGGTGAAAGTGCAGGGCGTGGGGAAGGTGGCGCGACAAAGCCTGGCCCCGGGAACCCGGGCGAGCAACACGACTTGTGTATTGTATCTGGAATAATACCCGATGACCAAAACGCTCTTTGACATACTATCCAACATCGCAGTAATAGAAACTGCCGGCCCGGACCCCCGCAAGGTCACGGTCAGCGCCATTCGTTTCGACAGCCGCCAGGTGCAAGCCGGCGACCTGTTCGTGGCGGTGCGCGGGGTCGGCGCGGACGGACATGATTTTGTGGAAAAAGCCATCGCCAACGGGGCGTCGGCAATTGTCTGTGAAAAATTTCCAGCTTCCAAGTTTCAAGGTCCAATCCTCCGAGTAACCGACAGCGCCGAGGCCCTCGGCCTCCTCGCGGCCAATTTTTACGGCAATCCGTCGGAGCGCCTGAAACTCGTCGGCGTGACCGGTACCAACGGCAAAACCACCGTGACCACCCTGCTCTGGCAGTGTTTTTCACGGCTCGGCCACCGCTGCGGACTCATCGGAACAGTCGAGAACCGTATCGGCGAAGAGATCGTGCCGAGCACGCATACGACGCCCGATGCCGTCAGTCTGCAAGCGCTGTTGCGCCAAATGGTTGACGCCGATTGCGCTTACGCCTTCATCGAAACCAGCAGCCACGCCATTCACCAGCGCCGCATTGCCGGTGCACGCTTCGCGGGGGCTGTGTTCACGAACCTGACGCACGACCACCTCGATTACCACGGCACTTTCGCCGAATACCGGGATGCGAAAAAGCGGCTATTTGACGATTTGCCCGCCGATGCTTTTGCCCTGACGAATGCCGACGACCGCAACGGGCGCTTTCTGCTGCAAAATACCCGCGCGGCGAAGCACGATTACGGCCTCAAAACCTCGGCGGATTTCAAGGCGAAAATCCTCGAAAACGCCCTGACCGGCCTGCATTTGCGCCTCGACGACGAAGACTTTCACGCGCGGCTCATCGGCGAGTTCAATGCCTACAACCTGCTCGCCGTGTACGGAACGGCCCGCCTCCTGGGCATGGACAAATTCGAGACGATGACCGCCCTGAGCGATTTGCACGGCGCAGAAGGCCGATTCGACTACGTGAGCCACCCGACCAAACGCGACTGCATCGGCATTATCGACTACGCCCACACGCCCGACGCGGTCGAAAAAGTGCTCGAAACCATTCAAAAACTGAAAAAACGCAACTCGCGCGTCATCACCGTCCTCGGTTGCGGCGGCGACCGCGACAAGACCAAACGGCCCTTCATGGCTCAGGTGGCAGCCCGCCTCAGCGACCAGGCGATCCTGACCAGCGACAATCCCCGAACCGAAGACCCCAACGCCATCCTTCATGATATGGAGGCCGGCCTCACACCTGAAGACCTGAAAAAAACACTGACCATCGAAAACCGCGAGCAAGCCATTAAAACCGCCGTGCGCCTCGCCGGCCCGGGCGACATCATCCTCGTCGCCGGAAAAGGCCATGAAAAATACCAGGACATCAACGGGGTCAAATACCCTTTTGACGACCGCGCGATGTTGGAGAAACAAATGAGCGATGAGTGATGAGCGATGAGTGATGAGTTTTACGCGATTGTGGCAAACTCATCACTCATCACTCATCGCTGATCACTCGATAAGATATAATAGTGGAGGGACTATTATTTTGAACAGCCGGTTGCAGGGGCGATGCAAGATTGCCCCGCAGCCAATTTTTAAAAGCAAAACATTGATTTTCAATAGTAATAGCCAGAGTTCTTAATCGAATCAATCGACCCAATCAGATCAATCGAAACAATTCTTACTGATGCTGTACCACCTTTTTGAATATCTGCATCGCGCGTACAATTTGCCTGGAGCCGGACTATTTCAGTTCATTTCCTTCCGGGCTGGCGTAGCCTTGATCCTGTCGCTGCTGATCTCTATCGTGATCGGCAAGCGCATCATCAATTGGCTGCGCGCGGCGCAGATCGGAGAAACGGTACGCGACCTGGGCCTGCAGGGCGAGCAGTCCAAACAGGGCACCCCGACCATGGGCGGCAGCATCATCATTGCTGCGACGGTAATCCCTTGTTTACTGATGGCGCGGCTGGACAATGTGTACACCCTGCTCATGCTTTTTGCTACGGTCTGGATGACCACCATCGGATTTGTGGACGACTACATCAAGGTGTTCAAAAAAGATAAAAAGGGTTTGAAGGGTATTTTCAAGGTCATGGGGCAGGTCGGTTTGGGCCTGATCGTGGGCCTGACCATGCTCTGGAACCAGGAAATCGTCGTTCGGCTCACACCGACTGCGGCCGAACAAGCGGGTTACCGGGTGGTCAAAAACGTATTTGTGGAAAACAAAACGACCGGTGTGCACGAGGAATTCGCGTACGTGAAGGCGCCCATCACCAACGTGCCCTTTTTCAAAAACAATGAACTCGATTACTCCCGCATCCTCTGGTTTTTGGGCGACAATGCCGCCGATCTCGTCTGGATCGTTTTCGTGATCATGGCCATCATCGTCATCACGGCCGTATCCAACGGCGCCAACCTGACCGACGGGCTCGACGGATTGGCCACAGGCGTTTCGGCCATCGTGATCGCTGCGCTGGGCATCCTGGCGTATGTGAGCGGCAACGCCGTGGCAGCCGATTTTTTGAAAATCCTGTACATCCCGTACAGTAGCGAGCTGGTGGTTTTTTCCGCCTGCCTGCTCGGCGGCTGCCTCGGGTTTTTGTGGTACAACGCCTATCCGGCGCGGGTTTTTATGGGCGATACGGGCAGTTTGCCCCTCGGCGGCATGATCGCGGCCATGGCCATTCTGCTGCGCAAAGAGTTGCTCATACCGATACTCTGCGGGGTGTTTCTGGTGGAAAACCTGTCGGTCATCCTGCAGGTCTGGTATTTCAAACGAACGAAGAAAAAATATGGCGAAGGCCGCCGGATTTTCCTGATGGCCCCGCTGCACCATCATTATCAGAAAAAAGGCTACCACGAAGTGACGATTGCCGTGCGGTTCTGGATTATTCAGATTCTGCTGGCTGCTTTGACAGTGATTACGCTTAAAATCAGATAGGATTGGACAACGGATGAAACGGATTTGATGGATTTGAACGGATTTTGTTATGGAACTCAAACATCAGGAACTGACCAGTAAGATTATCGGGGTTTTTTATGAGGTGTACAATACACTAGGACATGGATTTTTGGAACGGGTTTATCAGAATGCCATGTTTCTGGAACTTATCGAAAGGGGATTTAAAACAGAAGCGCAAAAGCAAATCAATGTATTTTATAAAGAACAACAAGTGGGAACCTATTTCGCTGACCTTGTAATCAATGATGTTGTGATACTGGAATTAAAAGCCTCAGAATCCATTGTAGAAGAATTTGAACTTCAATTGACCAATTACCTGAAAGCCACCACAATTGAAGTCGGATTGCTTTTGAATTTTGGAAAAAAACCAGAATTCCGCCGCAAAATGTGGGTTAATGACAAAAAAGATTTACCACCGATAACACAATTCTAATCTGTTAAAATTCATCAAATCCGTTTCATCCGTTGTCCAATCCCGCATCAGAAAAGACTGAACGGATCAATTAGATCAAACAATGAAAAAGAAACAAATCGTCATCCTCGGCGCCGGCGAATCCGGCACAGGCGCCGCCCTGCTCGCACAACGGGTGGGCCATGGCGTATTTGTCTCGGACAAAAGCCTCATCCAGCCCGAATTCAAAAAACAACTCGATGAAGCGGGCATCGCCTGGGAAGAAGGCCAGCACTCGATGGAGCGCATCCTGGCAGCCGACGAAGTGATCAAAAGCCCCGGGATTCCGGAGAAAACCGATCTCATGCGCAGTATTCGCGCCAAAGGCATCCCGGTGATCGGAGAGATCGAGTTCGGCTACCGCCATGCGGGAAAATGCACGATCGTGGCCATCACCGGCTCCAACGGAAAGACGACGACGACCAACCTGATTTACCACCTTCTGAAAACGGCGGGTTTGAATGTGCGGATGGGCGGGAATGTGGGGAAATCCTTTGCGGAGCTCGTGGCCGACGACCTTCAACACGGAGGCACGGAGACACGGAGGATTTACGTGCTGGAAGTCAGCAGTTTCCAACTCGACGACATCGCGACCTTCCACCCCGATATCGCCATTTTGCTCAACATCACCCCCGACCACCTCGACCGCTACGGCTACGAGATGGCGAATTATATCCGCTCCAAATTCCGCATTGCCCTGAATCAGCGCCGCGGCGACCTGTTCATCACAAACGCCAACGACCCGAATATCAAGGCCTTTATGGCCGAAAACCCCATGGCGGTGCGCTGCAAAACGCAAAAGGTGCGCCGCTCAGACCTAAAACACGGCTACGTCCACATCGGCCGCTCGATGGCTTTCGACCTGGCGAGCACCACCCTGCGCGGTCCGCACAAC
>JBGAJY010000163.1:0-13269 GCA_044224705.1 Saprospiraceae bacterium | reverse complement strand
GCGTACGGCATCGAATTTTCACCGGATGACCGCTTCTTATACCTCTCCACTCCGCTTCGCTTATACCAATTCGATCTGTCCGTCGAGGATGTCACAGCGATCGCCAACTCCCGAGTGCTTTTAGATCAAAGCCCTTCACCCCGTTTCGGCACACTTCAATTGGCCCCTAACGGCAAAATTTACATCGCCAACGGCGCCGGTGCTCCCAGTCCGGCACTGGATGTCATTTTTTACCCTAACAAGCCCGGCGCGGCCTGCCAATACCAGGCCAATGCGCAATCCCTGGGCGCCGGCAAGGTTTATTACGGCTTACCCAATTTCCCTTCGGAATTCGTTTGGCCGCAGCGTTTTGTCAAAATCTCCGGGCCGGATTCGCTCTGCGGCATTCCGGCGCAGGCCTCCTGGACCCTCAACCGGCCGCTTTGCCACGGTGCCGATAGCGTGCGTTGGCGCATGACCGACAACCTTGGATCAGTGGTCAACGGCGATTTTTATTTTGCCCAAATCGAACAGCCCGGAACGTACCAACTCATCGCCACAGCCTGGTTCGACTGCGGAATTGTCTCTTCTGACACGCTCCTAATCGTCGTCAATGAGGACCAGGCGCCCCTGCTGGCCCTGGGTCCCAACCTCAAACTTTGCGAAAACGGCGTGTTCACACTCCATGCGACACCCGGTTTCGCCACTTATCGCTGGCAGGACGGATCGACGGGCACCACATTCACGACTTCGTTTCCGGGAAAATACTGGGTCACCGCCTGGGATGCCTGCGGCAACCCGCAAAGCGACACGGTGCGGGTGAGCGTCGATCCGGGCACCCAGCTCGACCTCGGTCCCAACCGCGTCGTCTGCCGGGAGGCGGGAACCACTTTTGACCTGCCGGACGCTTTTACGTCCTGGCAATGGTCGCCTTCCGCGGCGCTCGATTGCGATACCTGTACAAGCATCACCGTGCACCCTTTTTCAGCGATCAATTACGTCGTCGTGGCCCAAAATGCAGACGGCTGCCTGAGCACCGACACGGTACGCGTCAGCCCGCAAACCCTGTCCCTCGTCCTTGATACAACGGTGTGTGCGGGCCTGCCCTTCGTCTATCTGGACACTTTGCTGCCGGGCGTGGACACCCTGCTCAGCCTCGCCCTCGTCACCGCCGACGGCTGCGACCTCGAACTGACGGCCCATATCAGCACCTGGCCGGCCGTACAGGTGACGCTCCCGCCCGACACCACCTTGAAAATAGGGACGCTGCTACCTCTTACGCCCTCGGTAATCGGCACGGGCCCTTTCAGTTACAACTGGTCGCCGGCCGACTGGCTCAGCTGCACCGCCTGCCCCGATGTCGTGGCCGAAGCCAATCAGGACATCCGCTACACCCTGCAAGTGACCGATGCAAACGGCTGTTTAGCAGCCGCTTCCATCAATTTTCACGTGCTGGACGAATGCGCCGTGCGGGCCCCGACGGCCTTCACCCCCGACAACGACGGCACCAACGACCTGTTCAATCTGCTGTCCGATCCATGCGTGCGATCCGTCCGGTTCTTGCGGGTTTATTCGCGCTGGGGGCAGGAGGTTTTTCTGGGTGTCAATTTACCGCCCAACGACCCCGGATTCGCCTGGGACGGCCGCTCGAAAGGCCGCGAGCTGCCCATGGACGTGTATGTGTGGACGGCAGAGGTGGTGTATTTTGACGGCAGGGTCGGGAGTTTTAAGGGGGAGGTGACTTTGTTGCGGTAAACTGATTGATTCGATTGATTCGATTGATTCGATTATACACGATCGTGTATAATCGAATCAATCGAATCAATCGAATCAATCGAATCAATCATTTTACTGCCAAAAACGCCCGTTTTACCGCCTTTTTTGCCCGTTTTACCAATTTCAGGCTTGAAGAACGCTGGCTGACGGCTTCTTTTTTGTGGCGGAAAAACAACATTAACCCAAACGTTTTTTTTGCCATGAAAAAATATGTCCTGATGACCGCCGCCGCTGCTGTCGGCGCCTGCATGGCCCTTTTGGGCGCTTATTTTCTCGGATGGAACAGCCGCATCGCTCCGTCGGAAAACCCGTTTTCGCCGCCGGCGCATTTTGCCAATTACACGGCCGGAGGCTCGGCAACGGCGCCGGTCGACTTCACGGTCGCCGCGGAGCAAGCCTTGCCCGAAGTGGTGCACATTCAGGCCAGTGCACGCCGCACGGCGCAGCGCGGCGGGATGCAACCATTTGATTTACAGGACTTGCCGGCGCCCTTCCGGCAATTTTTCGGTATGCCCCAGGGCAGCGCCCCCAACAGCGGACAGCCGGAAGAACAAGTCCAGGGCACCGGCAGTGGCGTGATCCTGAGCGCCGACGGGTACATCGTCACAAACAACCACGTGGTACGCGAGGCCGACGAACTGACCGTCACACTGAACGACAAGCGCAGCTACCCGGCCAAAGTGATCGGAACCGATCCTTCCACTGACCTGGCTTTGATCAAAATCGACGCAGAAGGGTTGCCGTTCATGCGTTTCGGCAATTCCGACAATGTCAAAATCGGGCAATGGGTGGTGGCCATCGGCAACCCGTTCAATTTGTCGGGTACGGTGACGGCCGGTATTGTGAGCGCCAAAGGACGCGACCTGCACATCGTGCAGGACAAAGCGCCTGTGGAAAGTTTTATTCAGACCGACGCCGTGGTCAACCCCGGCAACTCCGGAGGCGCCTTGCTGAACCTCGACGGCGAACTGATCGGCATCAACACCGCCATTGCTTCGCCGACAGGCGTTTATGCAGGTTATGCCTTTGCTATTCCGGCCAACCTCGTGGCCAAAGTCGTGGACGACCTGCGGCAGTTCGGCGTGGTGCAGCGCGGCTACCTGGGTATCACCATCCGGGATTTCACAGCAGATCAGGCTAAAAAACGCGGCGTCAAATTCACTCCCGGAGTCCTTGTCGACAGCCTTGCCGAGCACAGCGCAGCAGGTGCGGCCGGTATTCGTTCGGGCGATTTGATCACGCACGTGGACGGACAGGCTGTTGGGGCTTCGCCCGAACTGCTGGAAATCGTGGGCAAACACCGCCCGGGCGACCAGCTCAACCTGACCGTGCTGCGCGACGGCTCGGAACGCACCCTGAGTGTAACGCTCAAAAACCGCTCGGGCAACACCGACGCCGTGAAAAAAGACGATGACGACACATCCCTCAATGCCCTCGGCGCCGATTTTGAAACCATCAGCGCCGCCGATGCCGAGCGTTTGGGCATCGAAGGCGGGGTACGGGTGAGCCGCCTCGGAGCAGGCAAAATTGCCAACCAGACCGACCTGCACGAAGGGTTTGTGATCACCAAACTGAACAACGAGGCCATTCGCAATACCACCGATCTTGCCCGGGCGCTCCGGAATGCCAAAGGCGGCGTCATGCTCGAAGGCGTGTATCCGGGCAATCCGGGGGTTTATTATTACGCGTTTGGGAAGTGAATAAGCAGTAGCGAATTCCCTTACGCGGTGTGTCATCCTGAGCGCGGCGAAGGAACTGGCTAGGAGTAAACTCAAACAATCATTTACACTTGGCCAGTTCCTTCGCTGCGCTCAGGATGACATCGAGGATAGAGGAATTTCCCCAACTGCTAATGCCATTTGCTGCCACCAGTTGTTACTGCTACCTCGACTGCGACTAAATTTGCCCCAATATGATACCAGAAACAGAACAAACCAGACAAATCAGCAGGGCATTTTACTGGCGCATTGCCGCTGGCAGTGCGCTGTTGGTGGCGATTTTATTCGGCATGGCCGCGATCTTCCGCATGGGTACCGGGAAGGATGCCTATTTGCGGGAGGCGGCTTTCGGCTTTTTATTCACTATCGTAGTGTGGTGGTACAATTTGAGCGGCTTCCCGGCTCTGGAACGTCTTTTTTTTCCGCAATGGAACTACCGGGCGAAAGCGATGGCACGAGCGATGAGCACTTTTTTGTTCAGCTTCGGTATCGTGTGGTTGGATGAGCGCATGCAGATTTTCCAGATCGATGCCGCCCTGGAACGATACACATACCCCGAATATTCGAACGAATTTCGGGCGGTACTCGTCGCTGCCGCTGTCTTACTGCTGGTTTTTCTGCTCGATACGGTCCAGCGTTTTTATCAGACCCGCTGGGAAAACACGCGTCTTCAGCACGAAAACTCGGTGGCGCAGTTGGCCATGTTGAAACAACAGATCAACCCTCATTTTTTGTTCAATTCCTTCAACATCCTCAAAACGATGATCCGAAACCAGGACGCGAATGCAGAGGAATACATTGTCCGTTTGTCGGAATTGTACCGAGGGCTGTTGGCTACGAGTCACCGGGAGAAGGTGCCCCTGAGTGAGGAACTGGAAGCCCTGGACCACTATCTGTTCATGTTAAAAGCGCGTTTCGAGGACAAACTCCGGTTCAGCAGGCAACTGAGTCCGGCTGATCTGTCGGGTTTTGTGCCGCCTTTTACGCTGCAAATGCTGGTAGAAAACGCCATCAAGCACAATGTGGTGAGCCATGACAAACCCCTGGTCGTTGAACTCTTTTCAGAAAATGGCGCGCTGGTGGTTCGCAACAACCTGCAACTCCGCCGCTCCACAGATGACAGTGTTCATATCGGTCTGGCCAATATCAACCAGCGTTACCGACTGCTTACAGGGCACGACATAGCCATTGAGATCACCCCGGGGTATTTTATCGTTCGTCTTCCAATCATATCCAGACCATGAAAATTTTGATCGTCGAAGACGAACAGCGCACTGCGCTCGATTTGCAGGCCAGCTTGTATGAACTGGAGCCGTCTGTTGTGTTTTTGCCTTTACTGGACACCGTGGAAGCTGCCGTGCGTTTTTTCCAGACCCAGCCGCCACCGGATCTGGCGTTTTTCGACGTCCAATTGGCCGACGGTTCGAGTTTTGATATATTTAAAGAAGTCGAAGTGCCTTGTCCGGTGGTGTTTTGCACCGCTTTTGACGAGTATGCCTTGCAGGCTTTTCAAACCAATGGTATCGATTATATCCTCAAACCTTTCGATCGTTCGGCCATCGGGCGCGCTCTGGACAAGGTTCGGCGACTGGAGAATTATTTCCAGCAACGTCCGGCACAGGCCGGGTGGCTCGATCGCGTGCAAAAGACGTCGGTGAAGAACACCTTCCTAATCTCGCACCGCGACCGGCTCATTCCCATTGCCACGGAAGATGTGGCGTTTTTTCACATCGAGCATGAAGTGACATTTCTGCACACGTTTGACGGCCGGAGGTTTTCGGTCAATTATACTTTGGAAGAACTCGAACAACAGTTGGACAAGAGTCTGTTTTATCGAGCCAA
This sequence comes from Saprospiraceae bacterium, assembly GCA_044224705.1. Lineage (GTDB taxonomy): Bacteria > Bacteroidota > Bacteroidia > Chitinophagales > Saprospiraceae > M3007. The sequence continues at coordinate 7,954 of JBGAJY010000163.1, read as the reverse complement.
CCGGCAGTATTTGGTCCAGGCCCGCGCGGTGCAGGAGGTGCAGCAATATTTCGCCCGCAAGTTGTTGTTGAAACTAGGCGTTACGACACGGGAGCCCGTAGTAGTGAGTAAAGCCAAAGCCGGAGAGTTTTTACGTTGGATGGAACGCCTGTAGCGCCAACCTCCAGGTTGGCGCATGCCTCGACGGCGAAGTCGGCGCATGTCATAAAAGCCGGAATTATACCACCCAAACACCGCCAACCTGGAGGTTGGCGATACTGGCTACCCAAACACCGCCAACCTGGAGGTTGGCGATACTGAACGGCCAAAATGCCCGGTTCAGCCCAACCTTTGCCCGCATCCACTACAAATCGCTTTCATCCGAAACGCCGCAACGGCAATTTTGTCCTGTCATCCGGTTCAATAGCCGGAAACAGCAATTTCTCCGTTTCATTCTCCAACATTCATCTTTCCTGAATTTATGAAAAAGACCCTCTTTGCCCTCGCCCTGACTTGTGCCGCTGCCGGCCTGTTTGCTCAAAGCACAACCCCGGCCAGCAACCAGCAGCCTGCTAAAGCCCCTGTAACCAAAGCCCAGCCGGCCAAACCCGCCGTAGCCGCCCCGGCCACGATGACCAAAACCGCTCCGCAAAAACCGGCTACAGTCCCGACCAGCTCGGCCACTACAAAGCCCGCCAGCACGACGACCCAGAAGTCGGCCAGTACGGCAACGACCAAAAAAACCACGAGCTCGACCGCAAAAGGCACGAAAAAACGCCACCACCACCCGAAACCAAAAACCAGCACGCCGGCTCCGACCAGCAAACCGGCCACAACGCCCGCCCCAAAAACCGGCGGAAAAAATTGACAAGGAGTAGCGGTTACACCAGACAAGTTTCTGGAATTGTCCTTCCCCGTATTGGCGTCGCCTGGTGCCGTACGGGGATTTTTCTTTTGATGCAAGACAACCGTTTCTTATTCCGCTTTTACCGGCCGCCGGACAAAGATTCGGGGACCATTGGCCTGGAGAAGTACCCCTGGCTCTCCGGGCGCCATATGAAAGAGTTAATTGTTCTGGCCCATAACGTGTGTCAACCTCGACGCACTGCGCAACTTCTCCCGGCAGGACATTAGCACGGTCAAAGTCGTTATGGGCAAAGACCACATCAAAGCCCGATTACCGTTTGACCGCAGGGACAGGCTGAAAGTAGAATTCGGTAAAATCGGGATATTCCGAAAACAGCCAAAAACACCTACAAAGGGCGATAATTTTTCCAAACCATCTAAAATCACCCAAAGTCGCCAAAACAAAAAGCGCAACTTGCTGAAATTCAGCAAATTGCGCTAAAAATGTGGTCGGAACAATAGGATTCGAACCTATGACCTCACGCGTGTGAAGCGTGCGCTCTAAACCAGCTGAGCTATGCTCCGTGAATGGGCGGCAAAGGTAAACGCTTAATGCACAATTCACAAGACTGCTTCAAATTTTTGATCAGAACCATGTTCGCACTTCGGAGTAACTTGCGGCCTGTAGTGACACTATGCGCATCCTCCTCATTGAAGACGAAGTAAAAACCATCCAATCCCTGCGCCAGGGTTTGGAAGAGCACCATTGGTCGGTCGACATTGCCTATGACGGAGATACGGGTCGCCGGCTGGCCAACCAGAACGAATACGACGTACTGGTGTCGGACATCATTATCCCGGGCATCAACGGGCTCGAACTTTGCCGGCAATTGCGCCGCGACGGCGTCAAAGCGCCGATTTTATTGCTCTCCGCCCTCAGCGAAACAGACGACAAAGTGACCGGACTTGAAGCCGGCGCCGACGATTACCTCACCAAACCTTTCGAATTTCGCGAATTTATGGCCCGGATCAAGGCCCTCGCCCGCAGGCCGGCGGCGGTGCTGCAAACCGACCAGGGGATGCGACTGGCCGATCTTGAACTCAATCCGGAGACCAAAATGGTCCGCCGCGCTGGGAAAATCATCAACCTTACCCCCCGTGAATTCGCCTTGCTGGAATGCTTCATGCGTCATCCGGGCAAAGTCTTGTCGAAAACCGAAATCGCCGAAAAGGTTTGGGATGTGGATTTCGATACCGGCACCAATGTCGTGGAAGTGTACGTCAATTATCTTCGGAACAAATTGGACAAGGGATACAGCCAGCGGCTGATCCACACGCTGTTCGGCCAGGGTTACGTGCTGAAAGAAGAGCAAGTCTGAGCCCTCTTTTCCGGATGACGAAATGGCGGACCTTTCGCATTTTGCCGGCTTTGGTAGAAAGCCTGCATTTTTGATTTGGAATCAAATTTTCTTTCTTCTTTTGCGAAGCAAACAGCGTTTCAGAAAAGACGTTGTTTCGTTTAGTTTTCTTCCTGAAATCAAACGTTACTGCGTATGAAGCAATTCGACAAATTTTTGACCGTCAGTATTTTATGCCTGTTCAGTTTTGCCTTCTCAGCCCAGGCCCAGGTTATTCTTCGCGGCAAGGTGCAGGATGCCGTTTCGGGCGAAGAACTCATCGGGGCAGCTATCATTCCGGTGGGCTCAGAAGGCGGCGCGGTGACCGATTATGAGGGAAATTTCACGGTCAAAGTACCTGCCCTGCCTGTTACTCTTAAAATATCTTATACCGGTTACCTGACCCAGGATGTGGTCGTGCAAAATGCCGACGACCGGCTTTCCGTCAAACTTGAAACCAATTCCATCGTAATTGAAGAGGCCGTTATTCGCGGGCAACGCGTGGATGAACGGCAAAAATCCGCCCCTTTGACGGTCGAAAACCTGGACGCTATCGCTATCAAAGAAACTCCTGCGGTCAGCTTTTATAACGGCCTCGGCAACCTCAAAGGTGTCGACCTGACCACCGCTTCGCTGGGTTTCACAATCATCAACATGCGCGGGTTCAACTCCACCAGTCCCGTGCGTTCTCTCCAGATCATCGATGGGGTGGACAACCAGGCGCCCGGCCTCAACTTCTCGCTCGGCAACTTTCTCGGCTGCTCCGAACTCGACGCCAACGGCGTGGAACTGGTGGCCGGCGCCAGCGGCCCGTTCTACGGACCCAACGCTTTCAACGGCGTCATCAGCATCAAAACCAAAGACCCCTTTATTCACAAAGGCTTGTCGGCCTCGGTCAAAGGCGGCGAACGCGACCTCTTCGAAGGCTGCATCCGCTGGGCCGACGCGTTTAAAAACAAAGCCGGAAACGACGTTTTTGCCTATAAACTCAACTTTTTCTACCTCCGGGCCTACGACTGGGTGGCCGACAACTACGACCCGGTCTACGGCACCGAATCGGGCCGGTACTACCAGCCAATCAACAACCCTGGACGCTACGACGCTGTAAACCGCTACGGCGACGAATACTATGCCGGCTTCGACGCGACCGGCGAGTCGCCCTGGGCACAGTTTTACGGCCTGCAGCAATACCACCGCAGCGGTTACAATGAAATCGACCTGGTAGACTACAACACCCGCAACTACAAAGCCAGCGCCAGCCTGCATTTCCGCCTTAACCCAGCCAAGGACTACGAATCGCCGGAGATTATCCTGGCATCCAGTTTCGGCAGCGGCACCACGGTGTACCAGGGCGACAACCGTTTCAGCCTGCGCAACATCCTGTTCTTTCAAAACCGCCTGGAACTGCGCAAAAAGGACTCGTATTTTCTGCGCCTGTACGCGACGAACGAAGACGCCGGCGATTCCTACGATCCTTATTTCACCGCCCTGCGCCTGCAGGATGCCGCCAAAGACAACGACCTTTTCCGCAGCGACTATACCAATTTCTGGGCTGCACAAAACTATTCGGGCCGCATGACGGCGCTCGGCTACCCACAACTGGTGTTCGACCCTGTTACGTTTACCTTCACGTTCGACGACGCGGCCGCCACGCAGTGGTTCCAGGACTACCGCGACACACTGGCCAACTGGCACGCTGCGGCACTGGCTTATTCCAATAAAAAATCCGACCGCCCCGATACGCAATCTTCGGATTCCTACATACCGGGAACGCCCGAGTTTCAGCAGCAATTCGATCGCATTACCCAAACAAAATCAGGCTCTTACGGCGGCACCAAGTTTTTCGACAAATCGGCCCTGTACCATGCCCACGGCGAATATGAATTCCATCCGCTCTGGCTGGAACGCTGGGTCGTCGGGGGCAATTTCCGCCTTTATACACCGCGCTCCGAAGGCACCATTTTCTCGGATACGATTACGCACAACGGCGCCGATTCGTCTTTCCGCAAGATCACCAACCACGAATTCGGCTTTTACACCGGCGTGGAAAAAAAGGTCATGAACGACCGGTTCATCCTCTCCGGCACCGTGCGGATGGACAAAAACCAGAACTTCGACCTGCTGGTAACACCCGCCGCATCGGTGGTGTACACGCCGAATGAAACCAATTTCCTGCGCTTTTCCTTCTCTTCGGCCATCCGCAACCCGACGCTGACCGACCAGTACCTCCAACTCAATGTCGGCCGGGCCACCCTGCTGGGCAACCTCAACGGGTTTAATAACCTGATCAGCCTCGAATCCTTCCAGGACGGCCTCAAAGCCAACAATTACAACCTGTTCCACTATTTCAACGCCCCGCCGATCCAGCCCGAAAAGGTGAAGACCTTCGAGTTGGGCTACCGCACTACCCTTTTCAACCGGCTGTACGTGGATGCAGGCTACTATTTCAACATTTACAATGATTTTATCGGTTACAACATCGGGATCGACGCCGTGATCTCGCAGGGCGTGCTCAACCCCGCGAGCATCAAAGTGTACCGGGTCTCGGCCAATTCGACCAATACCGTCACCACCCAGGGGTTCAACATCGGGATGAATTTTTACTTCAGTGATTTTTACCAGGTCAGCGGCAACTATTCCTGGAACAAACTCAACAAAGTGGACGAAAACGACCCGATCATCCCGGCTTTTAATACACCGGAACACAAATTCAACGTCGGACTCTCGGCGCGCGACCTGCCCATTGGCAAACTGAAACGGACCGGTTTCAACGTCACCTACAAATGGGTCGAAGGCTTTCTGTTTGAAGGCTCCCCGCAATTTACCGGCGACATTCCGACCTACGACATGGTGGATGCACAATGGAATTGCACCCTCGATCGCATCAATACCACCCTGAAAATCGGGGCCACCAACATCTTCGGTATTGCCCCGCTGTTCCGCAGCGATGCCGAAAACGGCGACCGCTCCAAATTGAAAGCCATGTTCGACAACCGCCAGTACCAGACCTACGGCGGTCCGCGTATCGGCCGCATGGCCTATGTTTCCCTCGTTTACAATTTTGAGAAAAAATGATTTAAAAAGGATTGATAAGGGTTGATACAGGTTGATTAGGTTTATTTTTATCAACCCTTATCAACCCTTATCAACCCTTATCAACCCTTATCAACCCAAAATTTGCGACACAACCAATCAACATCACAATCCTCTGACAATGAAAAAATTACCTGTACTCCTCTTTCTGCTCGCCAGCCTGGCCTCTGGCTTACTCACGGCCCAAACCCGTTATCTCCAGCCCGTATTCAGCAACGTTACGAAACAAGGCCCCGTTGTGTATGGCGTAAACGCCACCGTGCTCTACTACTCGGTACTGGGCCAGGCTGTTCCGCAACCGCTGGTACTGGATGTGTATAGCCCTGTTGGCGACGCAGAGACCAGCCGCCCGCTTGTCCTCATGTTCCACACCGGCAACTTCCTGCCTTTCGCCAACCCGTCCGACCCGAACCAGCTGGGTTTTAACGGCGCTTGTGGCGGCCAACGGAACGACTCCTCCATCGTCGAAGCAGCTCACCGCCTGGCCCAAATGGGCTATGTGGTCGCTTCGGTAGACTACCGCCTCGGATGGAACCCGCTCGCTCCCACCGATGTCGATCGTCGCTACGGTCTGATCAACGCTGCTTACCGCGGAATTCAGGATGCCCGCACCGCCATCCGTTATTTCAAAAAAACGGTGGCAGAAGCCGGCAACCCCTGGGGTGTGGATACCACCAAAATCGTGATTTGGGGACAAGGCACTGGCGGTTACATCACGCTGAATACCGGCGCACTCGACAACTACCTCAAAATCCCGACGGCTTCGGGCGGCAAATTCGTGTGGGACCACGACCAAAACCCCAACACTCCGCCGATCCCGATGATCATTGAACCGGTTAACGGCAACATCTACGGCACCAACGTCGGGCAGGTACCCAATGCGTCGGCTCCCAACGGCCTCGACACCCTGAACTATCCCAACCACGTAGGTTATTCCTCCGATTTCCAATTGTCGGTCAACCTCGGCGGCGCCGTAGGCGACTCCACCTGGCTGAGCCCTGGCCAGCCGGCCATGATCTCCTTCCATGTGCCGACCGACAACTTCGCCCCTTACAATGAAGGCATCGTGAACGTGCCGGGCACGCCGCTGCAGGTCGTGCGCGTGGTGGGCAGCTACTTCGCTCAGCACAAAGCCGAAGCCTACGGCAACAACAGCGCATTCATCAATACGGGCACCACCCTCGACCTGACAGCCGAACAAGACGCGGCCTTCGCCAATTCACCTTTGCTCCAGCCGGGCAATGTGGACGTTTCCGACGCGACACCGGGCCTCTATCCTTTCCTGATCCCGGGCAACCCGCCTACAACCACGGCTCCCTGGGAATGGACCTCCTTCGTACCGAATCCGCCGGCTACCTGCAACAACGATAAAGGCATCGCTATTCCTTACATGGATACCATCGTTCGCTTCTATGCCCCGCGCGCCTGCTTCGCATTGGGTCTGCAAGGCTGCATCGACGTGATCCTCAGCGAAAAAGAGCCTATCGCCGACAACATCGCCCTCAACGCAGCGCCAAACCCGGCCAGCAGCGAAGTGCGCTTGACCAGTGAAATTGAACACCCCATGCTGGGCGTTCAGGTATACGACCGTACAGGCCGCATGGTGGTGGAACAAACAGGCCTCAACACCAATAACTACACCGTACAACGCAATGGCCTCATGGCCGGGCTGTACGTCGTAAAAGTGAGCTTTAAAGAAGGCTTCGTGACCAAAATTGTCATGTTCGAATAAGCATTTTCAGCTCAGGGCCTTATAAATAAAAGAAGAGGCCGGGTGGAACTTTTTCCTCCCGGCCTTCTTCTTGTAATTAACTAACAACCTATAATTTTCAATTCACGACAATCAGCTTTTTCCAGAAAATGCGGTCTGATGTCGATACTTTGATCAAAAAATGTCCGGGTGTCAACACTGAAAGGTCCAATGGAATCTGTCCGTATTGGACGTCGCTTTCCACTGTGCTGCCAACTTGCTGACCGTTTGCATTGAACATTTCAACCCGGACGGTTCCTTTGTGCTGAAGATTCATTTGCAATGCTGCAAACCCGCCCGAAGATGGATTCGGAGAAACGGAAATCGTTCCGAAAGAATCCAGCTCCGCTTCGACTACACCCGTGGTGAAATTGACCGAAATAACACCCGAGTTGAAAGAACAGCCGTTGGCGTCCGTCACTACCAGCGTATAATCACCTGAAGGAATGCTGTCGAGATCCTCCGTTGTGGCAAAGAGGTCGCCGTTTGCGTCAAACCATTCGTAGGAATAAGGCGGGGCGCCGCCGCTGACCGTCACGTCGAGCGAACCGGAACCGGTGCAGTTGTCTGTGATCACCACTACATCGATGTCCAACGGATTTGACCCCGGCAGGTCGATGCTTTGAACGGCCACGCATCCGGAGCCATCCACCACCACTACGGTGTAAGTGCCTGCTCCGAGCCCGGTGGCCGTGGCTGTTGTTTGCCCGCCGGCATTGATCCACAGATAGTTGTAAGTGCCGCTGCCGCCGCTGACCAATGCTGTGATGGAGCCATCCAATTCACCGGGACAACTGGGCGCGACCGGATCGAAACCGACGGAAAGTCCGCCATTGACCGTTATCGCAAACGAACAGGTAGCCCCCAATCCGCCACCACCGAGGGCAGC
>JBGAJY010000003.1:16749-74457 GCA_044224705.1 Saprospiraceae bacterium | reverse complement strand
GCCCGGAATAAATTCCGGGCTACCAGCTCCCCATTTTCGGAGTTGCGTGAGCAGGGCGTTAAAATCTTTGGGCAGTTCGCATTTAAATTCCATGCGCTCGCCCGTCACCGGGTGATCGAGGCGCAGGCGGAAGGCGTGCAGGGAAGTGCGCTCCATCAGGGGCCGTTCTTCCTCGCTGAATTTGCCCGCTTTGTAGGCTTTGCCTTTTATTTCCGACAAAAAAAACGCCGGACGGCGGCCATACAAGGCATCTACTGCCAGGGGATAGCCGATGCTTTGAAAATGCACGCGGATCTGATGGGTACGGCCGGTTTTGATGAGGGCTTCGGCCAGGGTGAAGCGTTTAAAACGCTCCAGGGCGCGGTAAAAAGTGAGTGAAGGTTTGCCGGAATTGGAGATGGCCATTTTACCCGCGATGGTCGGGTGCTCGCCGATGGGCTTGTCAATTTCGCCTTCGTCGTGGTGCAGCACGCCGTCGAGCAGGACGAGGTAAAATTTGTCGGTCGTGTGTTTTTCAAATTGTATCGACAGGTTGCGGTGGGCTGCTTCATTACGGGCAAAGCACAAAATGCCGCTCGTCTCCCGGTCGAGCCGGTGCACGGTCATGACGAAGCCAAAATCGCGTTGCAGGGCCTCCAGAAGGCTGTCTTTATTGCCAAACCGGTCGGGGATCGTGAGCAACCCGGCAGGCTTGCCCACCACGATCAGGTCGTCATCTTTGTAAATCAGTTCGTATTTCATTTCCGATACGCCGTTTGACGGGAAGCGTCTGTACGGCAAAAGTTATGATTGAAAAAGACGCCGGAAGGTCTTCACCCCCCGGGCGTAGTAGGCCCAGACAATGCTGCCCCGGTACACGCCGGTGCGGTTGTATTTGGGCTGAATGCGATGTTGGTCAATGATTTGGTTCATGTCGCGGCGTTTGCGCAGGGTTTTATTCCATTGACTGTAAAAGGAAAAATGCGCCCTTACGATCGCCCCGATGGCTTTGAACTGGCCTTTGAGGAGGTAACGCACACCTGCCAGTCCGTCGAGCAAAAACCGCGCGGGGATCAGCCAGAGCAATTTTCCTGCCGCTTCGTTTTTCAGCAGGGTGAACAAGCTGTTTCGAAAATTCAGGAAAACCTTGCGCGGGTTTTCGTACTCCAGGGTGCCGCCGCCGAGGTGATAAACGACCGATTGCGGGAAGCACCAGACGCCGTACCCGGCGCGTTTGAGCCTCCAGCAAAGGTCGATCTCTTCGTTGTGGGCAAAATAGTCGCCGTCAAAACCACCGAAGGTATGATAGAGTTTGGCGCGGATGAAAAAAGCTGCTCCGGCGGCCCAAAAACACTCCTGCGGTTCGTCATATTGCCCTGTATCAATTTCGGAATGACTAAAAATGCGCCCGCGGCAAAAAGGATAACCCAGCGCGTCGATCCAGCCCCCGGCCGCGCCGGCGTACTCGAAACGCTCCTTGTCGCGCAGGGCTTTGATTTTGGGCTGCGCGATGGCAATGGAGGGGTCGTTTCGCATGGCATCCAGTATGGGTTCCATCCAGCCGGGCGTCACCTCCACATCGGAATTGAGTACCACATAAATACCGGTCTGCACTTGTCGAAGCGCCTCGTTGTAACCTTGCGCGAAACCGTGATTGACTTCTAAATCAAGAACTTCCACTTCCGGATAATGCGTTTGCAGGAAGGCGATGGAGTCGTCGGGCGAACCGTTGTCGGCCACGATGATGCGGGCGCCGGCGCTATTGGCCACCACCGAGGGCAGAAATTCTTCCAGGTGGCGACGGGTGTTGTAATTGAGAATGACAATGGCAACGGCGTTATCCAATGCGGCGAGACGTTGTTTGATCTCCCTTTTATCGTCTTCGATTTGCCGGGTGAGGGCTTCCAGGTTGTCGAGCTTTTTGTCGGGCCGGATAAAATCCAGGACTTCCACGGACAGGGTTTGGCCGTACAGATCGGCGTCGAAATCGAGCAGATTGACCTCTACCCGCAAATTGGCCGCGCCGGCGAGCGTGGGGCGGTAGCCCACGTAGAGCATAGCCCCGTAGCCCAGCTCCCCCACCCGTGCCCGGGCGGCGTAAATGCCGGGCGGCAGCACCAGTTTGAACGGATCGGCCACGTCGAGGTTGGCCGTGGGGAACCCGATCTGGCGGCCCAGGCCGTCGCCGCGGATCACTTTGCCCAAGAATCCGAAAGGGTGACCCAGCAGGCGATTGGCGTGTCTGATGTCGGCGGCTTCCAGGGCTTTCCGGATTTTCGAGGAGCTGACGGCGATTTCGTCCACTTCCTGAGCCGGTATTTCCACCACTTCGAAGCCGAATTCCGGGGCCAGTTTTTCCAAAAATTCAAGATTGCCTTCCCGGCTGTTGCCGAAACGGTGGTCGTAGCCGATCACCAGAAAGCGGGGGGAAAAGTTTTTGACGAGAAAATTTTCCACGTAGCTGCGGGCGCTTTGTCGGGAAAACTCGAGGTTAAAAGGCACCACGACCACATTGTCCACTCCGCAATCGGCCAGGAGGGCAATTTTTTCGCCGGTAGTCGTGATGAGTTTGAAATGCGGGTCGTCGGGCTGCAAGACGGCGCGGGGGTGCGGATCAAAGGTGATGACCACACTTTCTCCGGAAATGGCCCGCGCCAGGGACCGCATGTTGTCGAGAATACGCCGGTGGCCATGGTGCACGCCGTCAAACGAACCAATAGTCACCACAGCATTGTGAAAGGGCGGCAGAGCAGTCAAATCGGTAAAAACCCGCATGGCGGCAAAAATAAAAAGGCTCCCAACCTTGACGCAGAAAATACGGCCAAGGCTGGAGCCTTTATTTTTTAATGAATAAGGACGGCTTAGCGAACCAGCACCTTTTGGGTAGCGCTGCCGTTTTCGTTCGAAATCTTTACGAGGTACATGCCCGGGCTGAGCGGCGAGGGCAGCGTCATCAAGGCAGGCTGACCGGAGTCGCCGGAAAGGTCGACGATTTGGCTGTACAGCAGACTGCCTTTCGCATCGAAAACCTCCAGCGAAGTGTTGCGCAACGCGCAATCCTTTGCGGCCAGGTATAGGACGCCGTTGCGGTTGGCGGACACGCTGAAGTCGCAAAAGCCGTCGTAGTTTTTTGTGCCTACAGAACCTGCGAAAGTGGCCGTAGCCCAGTCGCCGTGCTGAATTTCAGCGCGCACGGCCGCGCTCACGAGCGTGGCTTTCACGATGTTGGACATGAAGGTAAAATTCAGTTTGCCCAGGGTGTCGGCAGGCGTGTGGTAGGAGCTGTTGCGAAAATCGGCGCCGTCGGTCAGCATCAGGGCAAAGTTGCCGGCATCCCAAAAACGCGCATGGTCGCTGCGGCGCAGGTCGGGAGCGATCTCGCTGTTGCCCGGCGGATAGATGGAAATCACGCTCAAATCGGGTACATACTGGGCGGCCAGGTTGTCGAACTGCGTGCCCAGTGCAAGCGATTCGGCATTGCCGACATTGATCAGAAAATCGCCGCGGAACTGGTTGGCCTGAATTTCATTATACGCGGCGGGGAACAACTGGTTGAAACCTGTCGGCACGCTTTGGGTGTTCGGCGCCTCGGTATAGTAACCGATCATTTCAAAATTGTAGACGCCGTCGATGTTTTCCCCGGCGGGAATACCCGTTTGAACATAGCGCAGGCTGCCGATCGTTCCGGCCTCTTCCAGGTCAAACCCGATGAATCGAACGGTTTTTTTCGTCGGATAGCGGCTCAGCAATCTGGCGATTTCCATCACGCCGACGGTGCCGCTGCCGTTGTCGTCGGCGCCGGGGGCATTGACGACCGAGTCGTAGTGGGCGTCCACCACGATCACCTGCTGGCCCTGGACGGTGCCCCGGTGGGTGCCGTAAATATTGCGGCCGGTGTAACCCTGGTACGTGAACGTTTGCTCGCCGACAAAAATCCCCGTGCCGGCGAAACAATTGCGGAGGGTATCCTGGGTTTCGGCAAGGTGTGCGGGGCCGCCGGTGCGGTGCCGGATACCCTGAACGAAGGTAAGATCGTTGCGAAGCCGGTTGCTGTCCACCTCGTTCACCAGGTCCTGATAAGGAAAGGGCTGATGGTCAAAAGCGACCAGACGCAACGTGAAAGGGCCGGAAACGGCTGTCAATTGGGCGAGGTCGAGCGTAATACTTTTACCTGATCCGGGCGTGACCGGGAAGCCCAGATCGCCGGAAGCCGGCGCCATGGCCGTGAGCAGATAGGTGTCGCCGCCGGTGTTGGAGATTTCGACACTGACCTCGACCGGGTCGTTTTCCGTGTCGCTGACGTCGTAGCTGAGGGTGAGGGTTTGAGCCGTCCAATCGACCGAAGTGCTGAGGTTGGACAGGACTGGAGCCTGATTTTGGGCCGCGAGCGGCGCAGCCAGGCCAATGGCGAGTACAGGGAGAAGCGATTTCATGTGCAGATGGCAGGTTGGAAAAATTGTTTTCGAGAACACTTTGGGAGAATACGGGGTTAAAGGGTTGCCGTGAGGGACACAATTTTAACAAAGGTCGTTATTTCTCCGATCAGCCGGTTGTCGCCATGCGGCTAAAACACAAAGGGGCCCGCGTTGCGCGGGCCCCTTTGTCACAAACAAAACCAACTAAAAAACCTACTTTTCGGACAATGGATCCGTGGACAAACCGAAAAGCCACAGGACCCCTGAACATGAAAAATTAATCCTTAAACGCAAGGTCCGCCGGAGACGCTGCCTGTGCGTTGTATTTTTTTACTTTTTCTCAGCCATGCCATTATCCGTTTGGCACCTTACAGGTTGCCTGTTCTTTTTCGTACACTCATTTTTTGCGCAAACGCCCTGCCTCACGGAGGAAATACAGGCGCGCAACCTGTTGCGTTTCCCCGAACTGGCGGCCCAGCGCGCGGCCATCGAATCCAATATCCAAAACGGCCTCCAACAGGCGTTTCCGCAAATGGTGGTACACATCCCGGTGGTGGTGCATGTGGTGTACAAAGGCCCTCTCGAAAACATTTCCGACGCCCAGATCCAAAGCCAGATCGATGTCCTGAACGCCGATTTCCGCCTTCAAAACGCCAACGCTTCCAATATCCCGACGGAATTTCAGCCTTTCGCAGCCGATGTGGAAATGGAATTTTGCCTCGCCTCCCAGGCTCCCGACGGAACGCCCTCCAACGGCATCACCCGCAGCTCCACCTCCTGGCTCAACATCGGACAAATACTGGCGCCCGACGGCAGCCCGAGGGTGTGCTACACCGCGCTCGGCGGCGAGGACGCCTGGGACCCGGCGCACTACCTGAACATCTGGGTGGCCGGAATCGGCGGCGGCATTCTGGGCTTTGGAACTCAGCCGGGCACGGCGCCCCCGGCAGAAGAAGGCGTGGTGATCGACCCCAAATATTTCGGCACGACGGGGCTGGCCGCTTTGAACCCGCCGAACCACCTGGGGCGCACCGCCACACACGAGATCGGGCATTATTTTGACCTGAACCATATCTGGGGCGGCAATGAAAACGTGTGCACCGACGACGACGGCGTGAGCGATACGCCCATACAACGCGCCGCATTTTTCGGGTGTCCGGCTTATCCGCAGCTGAGTTGCGGCAACAGCGCCATGTTCATGAATTACATGGATTACACCGATGATGCCTGCATGTGCCTGTTCAGCAACGGGCAAAAAGCACGCATGCTCACCACCTTGTCGGTGGTGCGGCCGGGGCTGTTGCTCAGCCAGGGATGCGCATCCAGCGCCACCTTTTTGGCGGAAAAAAAATCGGGCCTGCGGCTCGCGCCCAACCCGGCCGGCGAATGGTTGCAAATTGAATCCGTGGCGGCTGCCGGCTCCTCTGGCAGGGTACGGATCAGCGACCTTTTGGGGCGGGAGGTGATTCGGGAAAGCGTTTTCTCCGATGGCCGGGCGTATTTTGTTGTAGTGCAAATGTTGCCTCCGGGCTGTTACCTGGTGCAGTTGGAAACCCGGGAAGGACAAATACAAAGCGGTTTTTTTGTAAAAAACTGAATTATTAAGTCCAGGATTTCCCCAAAAAAATGGCGAAGGCGCGGCGTTGTGACACGTCGCGCCTTCGCAGTAAAATCTATAAAGTCAAGTTGATCAATACTTCAGTTTGCTCAGAACGCCATTGTCCATTTTGAGCATGTAAGCGTCGGGGAAATTGCGTTCCCGCAAGCGGTAAAGCGCCGTAAGCGCCGATTCGGGATCGGGATAGCCGGTCAGCATCACGGCCGTCGCGCCGGTATCGCCTACGGGCCAGAGTTCGTGGTTGCCACCGACGCCCGAGATCGTTTTGGCGTCGAAATTATCCACATCAGTCATCAGGCACACCCGGATGAGGTACTGCGTACCGGTTGCAGGGACTGCCGATTTGGTCGTGGTCGAAGCAGGCGCGGTTTTGGTCGTTTGCGCGGCGGGCGTTTTCGCAGCGGAAGGAGAGGTGCTCAGCGCTGCGTACGTTGCGGGAGCCGTATTGGGCACCGATTTGGGCGTTTGCGTCGGCGCAGATTTGGTGGTGGTCGCTTTGGCCGACTGCGGGGTTTGTGTCGTCGTGGTCGGCGTGGAGTAAGTAGCCGGCTGGTCGGACAATTGGACAGACGAGATGAAGAAATTCTTCAATGATTCATCGGTAGCTTTTTCGGTGACAATGATGGCGTCCTTGAAGCCGCGCTGCACAATTTCCCTTTGGGCTTCTTCGGCATCGCCGTGTGACTCCCAAATGCCTACCCGAACTTTCATAAAATCATTCTCAGGCTTCATGTACACATTTCCCACGCTGGTCAGTCCCATGAATTCATTCAGATCGGCCGAGCGGTTGGCAGATATGGAGGCGACCTGCACGGCATACCGGATAGGCGAAGCCGCGGCCGGGACATTACCGGAAAGCGATTGAACACCCGCTACCGGAGCACCGGTTGGTGCGCCTTTTGCCGTTTTCGTGTTGGAATATTCGGTCGGTGCGGAATTGGTCGGGCGACTCACCAGCATTTGTTCCTCGGCATTTTTTTCGGGAACGACGAAAGAGCCTTTGACGGTCTTCTGTACTTCCTTGTTCGCGGCATCCGCTTCGGCCTTGGTGGCGAAAATGCCCAGGCGCAGGCGGCTCATCCTGGCATCCTGAACGGCGTAAAGGTTTCCCAGCGGGGTCAGGGCATCGTATTTTTTCATGTCGGCATCCGTAAATTGCTGGGGCTGGGCGGCCACTTGCACGGCATATCCGTCGACTGTTGCGGTTTTGGACTGCACGGTTTGGGGGGCCATCATCCGGGCTGCGGGAGGGGCCCCCGTGAGTGGAGCCGAGGTAGCGGGGGCCGTAGTAGTGGGGGCAACGGATGTCGGCGTGGTCGCGCTGTATTCTGTAGGTTTGGCATCGCCCGTGGCCGTCTGCGAAGGGGCCAAAAACAAAGGCGTGATCGTGCGTTTCACGTTATTCACGGTCACCACAAAATTCATGACCTCCTGCTGATAGCCCTTTTTCAGGAAAGTAAACTGGTAATAGCCGCCTGCTTCGAGGTTGAAAATGTAGCGCCCGGCATTATTGCTCGTGGTCTGCATCAGAGGGCCATTCGGCAGTTTTTGAACTTTTACCGTGGCACCCGCGATCTCGTCCAGCGATTCTGCATCGCGGATAGAACCTGTGTAGGTTCCCACCGTTCCGGCCTGAAGGGGCGTTACCGGAGCGCTCAGTTCTCCCAGCGACACTGATTTTTCACCGGCGCTGCTCGCTGTGATGGGAATTACGGCCTCGTCGAACCCATCCTTGTTGATCACGATGCAGCAGGTGGTACCTGCGGGCAAACTGAAGGCCACGCTGCCCGTTTGATCGGTCAGCAAAGTGCCCAATCCGCAGGTGTTGAGGTCCACCTGAGCGTTGATCAGCGGGCGTCCAAAGTTATCGTACAGCGAAAGGGAATGATCCACCATTGTACCCGTACCTGTGTTGCCGCTCGTTGCAGCATCGGTGGAGTATGTAGCCGGTGCGGTAGGCGCAGCCACACTGCGCGAAGTAGCAGGAGGGCTGGTTACTGGTTCGGCACGGCTCTGGAACGAACCGTCGGGCATACGCGTGAGGCTGATGGCAATTTTTTTGTTGCCCGAGGAACGCACGCTGACGTTGGCGGGCTGGAAACCAGATTTGCTGACCACGGCGTTGCAGTCGGCTTTTCCAGAACTTACGGCAAAGGAATACTGGCCGGAAGCATCCGTTCGCATCACTCCCGCGCCGCAGGAGGAGAAATCAATCTCGGCGTCAGCCAGCGGATTGCGGTATTCGTCGGTCACCGTAATGACAAATTCGTCGAGTTTCTTGCGCACCTGCCAGACGTCCTCATTGCCGCGGCCTTCGGCGCGGTTGCTGGTAAAATAGCCGTTGTTCGCATTCGGATCGTAGATGAAACCGTAATCGTCGCGCGGGGAGTTGATACCGGGTCCGAGATGGAAAATATTGGCCACGTTATCGCCATTCAGTTCGGCGCGGAAAATATCCAGGCCGCCAAATCCACGGTGATAATCGGAGCTGAAATACAGGTTGTTGCCGTCAAAATAGGGGGTTACCTCGTTTCCGGCCGTATTCAGCGGCGCGCCGAGGTTGCGGGGCGTCAGCCAGGAGCTGCCCGACCATTCGCACACGTAAATATCCCAGCCGCCAAAGCCGTCGGGGCGGTTGCTGGCAAACCAGAGGGTCTTTCCATCGGCCGAGAGGCTGGGGAAACCGGTGGCGTAATCGGAGCCGTTGTAGGGGAAAGCGCGAATGTTTTTCCACTCACCGTTCTCCACATCGGCCGTGTACAAACTCAGGTTGACGCCTTTTTCAGCAACCTGGCGGGCGCCGTCGATGAAGTTATTGCGGCAAAACACCACTTTCCGGCCGTCGGCGGAGAACGTCACGGGTCCTTCGTTCCAGGTATTTTGCAGGTCGCTGCGCAAAAAATCAGGTTTTTGAAGGTACCCGTCGGACGGATTGGTCTGGGTGACAAAGAGTTGGTTGCTGGCACTGCCGCCCGACCAGTCGCTGCTCGTTTTGGGGGTGGTTTTTCTTTTAATGTCGGAGCGGGCGGAGTTGTACACCACCTTGCCGGCATAAAAAGCGGGCGAATAATCGGCGGATTCGGTATTCAGCGGCTCCAGTTTGGCGATGTACAGGGCGTCTTTGTTCAAAGCGGCCATGGCGTAGTCGCACATTTTGGAAAAATGCGTGCCCACGTCAGGGTTGCCTTCGCCGTAGAACTGGAACCAGGTCTTGGCTTTGACATAATCGCCGGTCGACATCAGCGCTTTTCCGTAGCGGAGCATCACATCCGGCTCCATTCCGGGAGCATTGGTGGCGCGTTCGTACCAGGGCAGGGCATCGTCCGGGCGATTGGTCTGCACGTAGCAGTCGGCTATGCGCGCCAGGGCATGGGCGTTGTTGGGGTCGCTTTGCAGCACCTTTTCGTAGCTCGATCGGGCGATGTTGTAGGCGTAAAGGTCAAATTGTTTGTCGGCGCGGAGCAGGTCGTCCTGCACGTTGGTCTGGTTTTGGGCAGGCAGCCAGGCAGCCACGCAAAACAGCGCGGCGACCAGAGCCGTCGCACGAAATGACGTGTTCATAAGCGGTATGGTTTAGCCAATGAAAGCGGTTAAGAAGCAAATGTTCTGAAAATACAGTTCCGGCAACGACATGCCAAAAAAGCCTGGGTTGAGGCAAAAACGCACGGCAAGCCGCGATATTTTGCCAAAATCAGGATAGTGGAGAGACCATCTTTTGAAAGGGACGCCTCAAAGGTAACAGCATTTTTCAATACGCCGCCAATCCTTTTTGTTTGAATGTCAGTGCAATAAGCTGTTTTGTTCGGGCGGATTCTTCCTACTGGAAAAATCGGCCTTTAAACGGAAAAGCCGGACCGCGTCGTGGCGACGTGGTCCGGCTTTAACTTTTGGCTAACTTTTTATAGCAATTATTGGGTACCGCCAGCGCGGTAAATGTACTTGTCGATCGATTGCCAGTCGTTGGAGGCTGAGTTGGCAAACTCTTTTTTCAGGCGCTGATAGGCCTTGAGCGCGGCTTCCTTGTTGCCCTGGTATTCGTTGAGCAGGCCTGCTTTTTTCAGGTAATAGGCCTGGAGCAACTGGTCGTCACCGGCGTCGACGGCCGATTCGTAGTAATCGATGGCTTTGGCGTAATCTTTTTTCTCGGCGGCTACATCACCCAACAGACCTTTTTTCATGATCGGCAAAAGATCGCCCTCGGCGTCAAAATCACCGATATACTTCTCGGCATTGTCGAAATCGCCCATGTGGAGATAGCAAACACCGGCATAGTATTTCGCCAGGTTGCCTGCCGGAGTGCTGCCGTATTTGTCGATGATGGTCAGAAAACCATCCGCTCCGCCGCCGGGGTTGTTCAGCGCCAAATTGAAAGAATCTCGGTCGAATTGTTGCTGGGCCTGCCACATGGCGCCCACGGCTTCTTCCTGCTGGGGAGCGATAATCAGGCTTTTGTAGCCCCACCACCCAGCGATCAGCAGCACGACGGCGCCGACGGCGTAGAGCAGGTAATCTTGATATTTTTCCCAAAACGGTGTAGAAGGCGCTTGCACTTCCTGGATTTCTTCGATGGTGTCCGTCTGGGCGACTTTGCGTTTTGCCATTGTTTGAATTCGAAAAATTAAAGGTTCAATATCACTGCCTTCCGGCTTTTTGCAAAAAGGCCCGCAAAAGTAGGGAAAGTTTGCTTCGCCAAAGGGGTAGCGTGAAAAATTGTTGATTTACCCCTTGCGCAGTGATGAGATGAGTGCCAGACGAATGTCGTTCCGGAGGTCTGTCTTGTCGGCCGGATTGCCTTTTACCAGGCTCAGAATTTCGGAATTGGACGTGGTTTTGCCGTCGGCATTGAGTGCCGTTTTGAGAAAACCCATGTTTTGTTCGTTGCCCGTGAGCAGGAATTCGGGCAGTACGACGCGGTAAATTTTGGCGTCGTCGAGTGGCTTTTCGCCAATGAGCCACTGTTTTTTGACCTCGTCGTAGCGCGCCTTGCTGTATTGCAGGTAGCCGCCGTTGCCCCGGTTGGCAAGTCCGGCATCCAGCGTGCGCCGGAGCAGGGCGCCACGCATTTCCACCTCGGCGATGCCGCCGCCGAAGGGCAGCATCCGCACGATATCGAGTTCGGTGAGCGTGCCAGAGAGCACGTCGTCGACCCGGATGGAGCCGCTGTTTAACAAAGCGCAGTCAGGATTCGTTCGGGAGGCATCGAGCATGGCGTCGGTGACCATTTTGCCGGCAGGCGCCTGCTGCATGCGCACGACGTCCTCGCGGCAGTCCAGCGGTTGTTTCAGGTCGATCACTTTTTTCGTGGCGTCGAAGCCCGAGCTGGCCAGCGATTCCGTTTTGATTTTCTCCCATTTGGCGATTACGGCGGCTGTGGCGGGCTCGTCGGGCAACGTGGAATTGATCCGGCGCAGTTCCGAAGTGATCGTAGCTTTTTTTGTCTTTTTATCGTAGCGCAGGGTATGCACATAAACGGTGCGGGCATTCGCATCGGCTTTCGCGACGACGGTATTTCCGACGCGGCGGAGCATATTGGAGTGGTCGTGACCGCCCATGATGAGCGGCACGCCGGGGAGCATGCCGGCGAGTTTGAGGTCGTCGTCGATGGCGAGGTGGGTGATGCCCAGCACCACGTCGGACCTGGGTTTCAGGTCGTTATACAACTTTACAGCCGTGCTGAAGGGATCGGTATAAGTCACCCAGGGCTTGCGGCCGGCGCCAATGAGCACACCCAGCAGACCGATGTTTACGGTGGTGCCGTCGGCGTCTTTCAGGGTGATCACGGCGTCGTCGGGGCAGTTCATGCGGTTGCCGGCGACATTTTTGTAGAAGGGCTGCGTGGTGCCATCGGCATTTTTCAGGCGTGCATTGCCGGCCAGCCACTGAAATTTGGATTCGTCGAGTCGGGCTTGCAGGTCGGACAGGTCGTCGTAATCGAATTCATGGTTGCCGAAGACGACCCAATCGAGTCCGAGCGTGTTGAGGGTCTCCACCATGTGGCGGCCCCGGATACGTTTTCCTTCGAATTTGAGGGTGCCCGTGACCGAGGGACTGATGAAGTCGCCCGACAGCACCGTCACGACGTTGGGATTTTTTTTCATCAATTCCTGGCGCAACGCGGCGACGCGGGCCAGCCCCCCTGAGTTGTCGGAGGGCATGGGTGAGATCTCGTACACGTCGTTCATCTGAAGAAAAATGACTTCGATACGGCCGTCGTCGCCCCCGGCAGCCGCGCGGCGCGGCGGGTCGCAGGCGGTGAACATGGCAACAACAAAAAGCAGGACAAGGGCGTGGAGTGTTTTCATGTCAGAAAGTTTTATTTCTTGCATTCGGTAGAATCACCGGAATTTGCCGCGAAAATAGAACCCGCCAAGCCTTGATTTCAAAGTCTTCCAAAATGAGTTCAGAAAGTACGGACACACCACGCCTGCTTTGGCAGCCTTCACGCCCTCTGATGCAAGGCAGTCACCTGATGCGTTATTTGCATTGGTTAAGCCAAACCTACCAGCCGGTTTTTTTTCAGGATTACAGCGGACCCGAAGGATTCGACCCGCAGACCTACGATTTTAAGGCTCCTGAACAACTCTATCACGACCTTTGGAAATGGTCGGTGGATCACCCGGAAGATTTCTGGCGCAGCCTTTGGGAGTACTTCGACATCATCGGACACGCGCCCTTTCAATCGGTCCGAAAAGGCACGGAAATGCCTGACATCCAGTGGTTTGAAGAGCACGCTCAACTACGCCGAACATATTTTCCGCAAAAAAACCGACACCCAACCCGCCATTCTTTTTAAAAATGAAAGAACGCCCGTACAGGAAATTTCCTGGGCGGAGATCGAATGCCAGACTGCCGCTGTTGCTGCCTGGCTTAGCGCCCAGGGGGTTCAATCCGGCGACCGGGTGGCCGCTTATTTGCCCAACAGCCCGCACGCCGTAGTGGCCGTGCTGGCTTGCATGAGCATCGGGGCGGTTTGGTCGAGTTGTTCGCCCGACTTCGGTGCGGCCAGCGTGGCCGATCGCTTCGCACAAATCCGGCCGAAAATCCTGATCGCCTGCGACGGATACGCCTACGGCGGCAAACCATTCGACAAACGCGATACCGTCCGCGAACTGTGCAGCCTGCTGCCCAGCGTCGAAAAACTGGTTTTTGTGCCCTGGCTCGACGAAAATGCGCAGCCGGATAATCTGCCCGACTGCGTGCTTTGGAAAGACCTCCTGAACACGCCTCAGCCTGCAAAAGGGTTGCCATTCACTCCCCTGCCCTTCTCCCACCCGCTCTGGATACTTTATTCTTCGGGCACCACGGGCGTACCCAAGGCGATCACGCATTCGCACGGCGGCAATTTGCTGGAACACTTGAAATATCTCCATTTGCACAACGATGTGCACGCCGGAGAGCGGTTCTTTTGGTTTTCCACGACGGGCTGGATGATGTGGAATTTCACGGTCGGAGCACTGCTTGCCGGCGCGACGATCGTGCTGTACGACGGCAGTCCCGGCTTTCCCGATCTCGATGCCCTTTGGGAACTCGCCGCCGAGACGCGCATCACTCACTTCGGAACGAGCGCACCATTCCTCGTGAGCTGCCGGAAATCGGGCATTTCTCCAAAAGAAAAATTCGACCTAAGTCATTTAAGATCAATTGGTTCTACGGGCTCTCCCCTGCCGCCCGAGGCCTTCGACTGGGTGTACAGGCACATCGGTGAACAGACCTGGCTCTCCTCCATGGCCGGCGGCACCGACGTGTGTACGGCCTGGGTGGGCGGCTCGCCTTTATTGCCCGTATGGCAAGGCGAAATCCAGTGCATTTGCCTGGGTTGCGCCATGGAAGCCTGGGACGAAAACGGACGGCCCGTACCCGCAGGCGAGGTGGGCGAAATGGTCGTGACCCAGGCCATGCCTTCGATGCCCGTCTTTTTCTGGAACGACCCCGACAAAGCCAAATACCGATCGAGCTATTTCGACACCTGGCCCGGCGTGTGGCGCCACGGCGACTGGATACGGCTCAGCCCGCGCAACACGGTCGTGATCCTCGGTCGCTCCGATGCCACGCTCAACCGCCAGGGCGTCCGCATCGGCACAGCCGAAATTTATCGCGCTTTGGACCAGCTGCCGCAGCTCAAAGACACCCTGATCGTGAACCTGGAGCGCGCCGACGGGACCGACTGGATGCCACTCTTCGTGGTAATGAACCCGGGATTCAGCCTCGATGATGGCTTGAAAAACACGATCCGGCAGGCGCTGCGCACGGCGTACAGCCCGAGGCACGTGCCCGACGACATCATCGCCGCGCCCGACGTGCCCTATACGATTTCCGGTAAAAAAATGGAGACGCCGGTGAAGAAAATCCTGCTGCGCCGCCCGCTGGACAAAGCCTACAACCGCGATTCGATGAAGAATCCGGAAGCGATGGATTTTTTTCTGGCCCTGGCAAGGGAATTGAATTGGGACGCCTGAAAGGTCAGTGAAGAAATCGGGGCTTTTTCGCACGCTTTGCAACCCCCGGCCTCAAATCCGGTCTTTGCCGCAAATGAAGCAACCTGATTTTTTACCACAACCATTTTACAAGCTATGAAAATTCGTCTGCTGCTTATCCTCGCCGCCGCCTTTGTCGCCAACGGCATTTTTGCACAAAAAAACACCGAAACCCGCCCCCTCCAGACTTTTGAAAAAATCTCCGTCGCCGGTGGTTTTGACCAGGTCACCCTGCAGGAAGGTTCGGAAGAAAAAATCGTCCTGGAAGTGAGCGGTACGGAGCTCGACAAGGTGATCACCGAGGTCAAGGGCAAAACCCTCGACATCCGTATGAAAAAAGGCAATTATCACAACGTGAAAATCCGCCTGACAATCACCTACCGCAAGATCGACGAGATCAGCACCAGCGGCTCCACCGACATCGTGGCAGCCACGACGATCAAAGGCGAGTCGCTGACGATCAACACGAGCGGCTCCGGCAGCTTCAAAGGCGCCCTCGACGTACGCAAATTTGAGGTCAACATCTCCGGTTCGAGCGACATCAGCGTCAGCGGCCAGGCCGACAAACAAGCCTACGCCATCAGCGGCTCGGGCGACGTGAATGCCGGCGGCCTGAAAGGACAATCCGCCGATGTGGCCATTTCGGGTTCGGGCGATGTTGAATTGAACGTCAGCGGGCCGGTCAAAACCGCTATTTCCGGTTCGGGCAGCGTGGACAACAAGGGTTGAGCGGGAATCTTTTCACCCGACAGGTCTGAATTGGTAGAAATATCAGAAAGGCTGTCTCCGGCCGGAGCCAGCCTTTCTGATTTTTCTGCCAATTCAGACCTGTCAGGTGGGCAGCAGGCGCATGGGTATCGTAATTTCGCCGCCCATGGAACGCCTCCTCCTGCCCGATGAATTATTAACTGAACTCAGCACCCGGGTCCTGCTCGACGTGCGTTCGCCCGGCGAATATGCACAGGGGCACGTTCCGGGCGCGCTGAGTTTTCCCTTGTTCAGCGACGAAGAAAGGGCCCAGGTCGGCACCTTGTACAAGCAACAGGGTAAGGACCTGGCCATGTTGCGGGGACTGGAAATTGTAGGCCCTAAAATGGCGGGATTTGTACGCAGCGCAAGAAAACTGGCTCCGAGTGGACATTTGGCGGTGCATTGCTGGCGCGGCGGACAGCGCAGCCGGAGCATGGCCTGGCTGCTGGGCACGGCGGGTTTTGACGTCGTCACCCTCTCGGGCGGGTACAAAAGTTACCGGCGGCACGTGCTGGAATATTTTGTGCAGTTGCCGTATTCATTTATGGTCGTCGGTGGAAAAACGGGTTCGGGCAAAACCAAAATCCTGCACGCTTTGCGCGAACTGGGTGAGCAGATCGTCGATCTGGAGGCCATCGCGCGCCACAAGGGTTCTTCATTCGGCAGTATAGGCGAAGCGCCGCAACCTACCGTAGAGCAATTCGAGAACGATTTATTTGATGCGCTGCGCAGGCTCGATCCCTCCCGGCGGGTTTGGATCGAGAATGAAAGCCGTTCGATAGGGCGCGTTTTTATACCCGAAGGCATGTGGAAACGTATGAAAAACGCGCCATTGTTCAATATTGAAATCCCGCACACCGACCGGGTGCAGAATCTCGTGGCCGATTACACCAATTGCCCCATGGAAGAACTGGAAGCTGCATTTCAGCGGATCGATCGCAAACTGGGCGGCCAGCACCTGAAAACCGCCCTGGAAGCCCTGGAAAGCCGCGACTATGCCGCTGCGGCAGATATTGCTCTGGCGTATTATGACAAAACTTACCAACACGGCCTGGACACCAATCCTTCACCTGATATTCGCCGGCTGAGTTTTAACTTCAGCAACCCCGAAAAAATCGCGGCTGCTTGTCTCGATATGGCTTTGGGACGGTAATTTTGCTAGCACTTTAATCCACTCTTTCCAAAAAAAGCGTTTTCTGTAAGATTTAATCGTCGCTTTTCCAGTCAAGCCCGCTTCAAAACCGCTCTCCGCGGTTTTTTATCCAAAGTCTTGACTACCTGAATTTTTCACGTTGCACGAACGAGCATGCGAACACTCCCATTCGTCTGCCTGTCGTTGTTTTGTCTCGCCGCCTTTCCGAAGGCCGGCCTGGCCAACGCGATAGGATATGAGATCACGCCGTTATTCACGCCCGACGCACTGCGTTTGCGGGTGCAGGCCGTTTTTCGGGGTGACGCAGACGGGGTTACGGAGATTGCTTTGCCATTCTCGTTCGGCAGTTCGACCAATCTGTTCCGCTGCATTCAAAACATCGGTGTCGAGCCGATCAATGGCGCAGTTCAGTTTGCAGGGGACTCTTCGTCGATCTGGATACAACACGCTCCTGGTCAGGAACTTACACTCCATTATGAGCTCATTCAGGACTTTCCCGGCGAAAACGTATCGATGCGCAACGGCTTCCGGCCTGTACTCCAGCGCGAATGGTTTCATGTGTTGGGGAATTGTCTTTTTTTATTTCCGCAAGGCTGGCAACAGTATGACGTGGAACTGGACTGGACGGGGTTCCCGGAATCATGGACCCTGCACAACAGTTTCGGGTCGCAACAACGGCATCAACATTTTCAAGTCAATGACAACCACTGGCTGGAATCGGTGTTTGTGGGCGGCGATTTCAGGGTGTTGCGCACCGAGGTGTCGGGCCAGGCGGTGTATCTCGCACTTCGAGGGAACGACTGGGCCTTCGCGGATACGAGCCTGTTGGCGCTGCTTCGGCGCACCGTCGAGATCCAGCGCGGTTTCTGGCGGGACCTCGACATCCCGTACTACTCCGTAACACTGCTGCCACTGGCACCCCGACCGGGCATGGCGGGCTCGCGCAATCTCGTGAGTTACCAGTACATGGGCATGGGGCTCACCAATTCTTTCGCGGCTTTTGCCACGCCGACGCCGGGTTTGGGCATTGCCGACCGGGTTTTACGGAATATTTCGCTTATAAAAACATGCTGGAAGGCGGGTTTATCACCCCGCAGCAATACGTCGAACGGATGAATTTCGATTTTATCGAACCCTTGTATACAGAACCAATGGGGCAAGTGTCGAATAACCTCGTGGCCCATGGTTTTTTCCATTGCCCCGACATTGCCCAGCTGCCTTACCAGCGTGGCTGCGTGTTTGCTTTTTACCTCGACAATGCCATCAAATTGCGCAGCAAGGGCGAACTCGGGCTCCATGATTTCATGCTGGACATGCTGGATTATTATTATGAAAACGACCGTGAACTCAACGGCGACTTCGATTTCTTCCTTAAAAACCTGTCAAAATACCTCGGCGAAGACGCCGGGAGGCTCTACCGGCAATACATTGTGAGCGGCCAACTCATTCCACTGGAGGCTTACCGTTTGCCGCCTTACTGGAAATTTATCGTCGATACCGACGGCCTGCCGATCCTGCGATTGGATCAGACAGTAGCCGGATGGCGAACCGGTATGGTGCGCTAAATGCCTTACCTTTGGGAGGCCATTTTAAACTACCCACCGTCACCATGCATTACCATTCTTTGGGCAAGATTCCTGCCAAACGCCACACCCAATTCCGACAGCCCAACGGCGAATTATACCACGAGGAACTGTTCAGTACCGAAGGATTCAGCGATTTATATTCCCTCGTGTACCATTGCCATCCGCCTACGCAGATCGTGCAGGTAGGCGAGCCGTTCAGTGTAGCGCCGCGAACAGTGCATGACAAACAGTTGAAACACCGCTGTTTAAAGGGCTTCAATATCCATCCTGTGGACGACTACCTGCAGTCGCGCAAACCGGTGCTGGTCAACAATGATTGCAAGATCATCCTCGCCGCGCCGCGTCGCAGCATGACCGACTATTTTTTCAAAAATGCCGACGCCGACGAGGTCATCTTTGTGCATGCCGGTTCGGGCAAATTGCACACGATGTACGGCCTGATCGAATTCGGCTACGGTGATTATCTCGTTATTCCCCGCGGAACGACCTATCAACTCGAATTTGACAGCCAGGACAACCGCCTGCTGATCGTGGAGAGCAGCGGCCCCATCACGCCGCCCAAACGCTACCGGAATGCTTTCGGACAACTGCTTGAACATTCGCCCTACTGCGAACGCGACATCCGCAAACCCGCCAACCTCGAAACCCACGACGAACGCGGCGATTTCCTTTTTTACATCAAAAAACAGGACAACATCTATCCGTATCGCTACCTGGCGCACCCTTTCGACGTGATCGGCTGGGACGGCTATGTTTATCCTTACGCCTTTTCCATTCACAATTTCGAGCCTATTACCGGCCGCGTGCACATGCCGCCGCCGATCCACCAGACTTTTGACGGACACAATTTTGTGATCTGCTCCTTCGTACCGAGGCTCTACGATTACCATCCCATGGCCATTCCTGCACCGTACAACCACTCTAATATCGACTCCGACGAGGTGCTGTATTATGTCGACGGCGATTTCATGAGCCGCAAACACGTGGAACGCGGCATGATCACCCTGCACCCGGGCGGCATCCCGCACGGGCCGCACCCCGGAACAGTGGAAAAAAGCATCGGCGCCAGGGAAACCCGCGAGCTGGCCGTGATGGTAGATACCTTCAGGCCGCTGTTGATGACTGAATTTGCGGTGGGTATCGAGGAGCCGGAGTACTATCATTCCTGGTTGCCCGAATCGTTTGCAGCGAATGGCAAGCGAAGGGCGCAAAGGAGTGATCCTTTGCGCCCTTCGAATAAGACAAAAATTGCGTCCGAAGCGAAGGCCTCTCAACGGCCCGAATTGAACATTTTTGCCAAAAGCGTAAGCATGCCGCTGAGAATGGCAACGGGCAGACTGAGCACTAAAAGCAGGAAGTGAAAAGGAAGACGGTTGGGTGCGGGTTCTTCAAATTGAAGCATCGGAGGCACGGGCGACAACGCCGGCTTGGTGTGAAGCGTATTATGCATGGCAAGACGATTAGGGTGTGAAAAAGTGTGTCAGACGATGGATTATGCCCACAAAGAACGGCACAATCCGGTCAACTATTTCCTATATTTTGAAAATTCGGCATTTATGACGTAAAAAACGGTTTGGAACAAAAAAAAATTGCCCCGGCTCGTGTGCCGGGGCGAGAACCAAATCAAACTTTCAAATAAAGTTTTTCTTCGATGAAAGGACGCAGGAAGCCTGTGCGTCTTTCAGAGCCAGTTTTTTACTTTTTCAAAATCGAGGTAATACAGGATTTTGACGGAAAAGCTGTTGGAGCCTTCGTAATCGGGCAAATGGCCGACGTTGTGCCAGTAACCGCGCTGCACGATGGTGCCATAATCAGCATGCCCGATGCCGTTTTTGTACACGAGCAGCACGTCGCTGCCCGGGGCAAAGCGCCAGGTATATACCAGGTCGATATTGAAATAATTGACGGCGATGTCGTTGAGCGGTTCGCCGGTGGCCGAGCGGCCCGTGTAGGGAGAGTAGGCCAGTTCGCCATCCGGATCGAGGCTAAAAAAGCCATTGTATTCGGCTTTTTGCCAATAGTGGCGCGCATAAAAGGCCAGGTTCATGCGGGTGTTGAAGGAGTAGGTAACGTTTGCGCTGTTGTTCAGTCCGACAATGCGGCGCTGGCCCATTACCACGGGGTTCTCGGGAAGGTTTTCAAAACCGACGGCATCCTCGTGGATTTCCCATGACCAGAGTCCGCCGACGTTGTTCCAGGACATTTCATTGCCCAGGTTCAGGCCCAGGGTGAATTTATCCGAAGCCCGCCAGCGCAGTCCGGTGTAAAAACTCGTGCCCCGTCGTCCTTTTTGATTAAAAAAGCGGGCGCCGCCTTCGCAATAGAATGTGAGCCGTTTGCGGTGGTCGCTGTTGTACCAGGCGTACATATTGATGCGGGCGGGCAGGTGGTAAAAGGTTTTAAAATCAAAAGTCCGGGGTTCGAAATAGTCGTGTTCGCCCCAGGGAGCCACCTGGGAGTTGAAGCCGAAATTGTGGAACGTGCGGGTATTTCCGCCGAAGTTGAAGCCGAAAGTGGTCTCGGTCCACTTGCCCCAGGGCTGGTACAAGGCGCCGTTGTACACCCAGAGGCTCGACCAGTAATTGTTGAGTTTCCACCAGGGTTTGTAGCGGTTGTAGTTGACCCAGGCGACGTGGCTCACTTCGTTGGGGCTGAACAGAATACCCAGGTCGTTGGGGTTGTACCGGTCGCTTTCCATGTTGAAATCGCTGCCCCAGAGGAAAGTCCCGCTGGTTTTGGAAGCGCTGAGGGCGATGTTGTAGCCGTTTTCCCGTCCGTCGGGAGCAATCCGATTGCTGACGACCGCCTTGCCGTTCAGGGCGTAGCGTTGGGCTTTGTTTTTCAGGTTGAATAAAAAACCGGTCACATTGGCGTCGAGGCCGGCGCCCGAGCGCAGCACGTTGGTATTGATCAGGGTAATGGAGGAGTTGTTTTTCAGGTTCTGATCGAGCACCAGGATGTTGTTGTTGGTGAGGGGCGATACCTGTACGCGGCGTTGTTCACCCGTTTCGTCATCCGTTTCGAGCACCGATTTGGCGTCTTCAATAGCGTTGAAAATACCGATGCCGAGGCCTTTTTTGGTGCGTCCGGATATTTTAGTGGCGTTCAGGAGTTGAGCGTTGGCGCCGACGCGGCGCGAGTAAAACAGTCCGCCTTTGTTGAATAATTCGGTTCCTTCGGTAAAAAACGGCCGGTTTTCCTGGAAGCGCACCTCGTAAGGCGAGAGGTTGAGCACCTGCTGGTCGGAGCGCACCTGCCCGAAATCGGGAATGATGGTCGCGTCGAGCGTAAAGGCTTCATTGATCCCGTATTTCAAATCGAGGCCGACCGACCAGGGATAGTCCCAGCTGCTCCCGGGCTGGTTGTACAGGTTGTCGGCGTAGCCGGCGATAAAGGGTGTGGCACTAAGGCGCAGGGGCGATTTGATGTTTTGAACGCCGGTCAGGACGCCGGTTTGACAGAGCGAACCATTTATTTCGGCTTTGATTTCGTTCCAGGAATCGCTTTCGCCGTGGCGTTTGATGCTGCGGTAAAAATTGACGCCCCATTCCTGCGCGTCTTTTTTAGGAAAGCGCAATGCGCTGTACGGAATAGCCAATTCGGCCACCCAGCCGTCGGCCGTGATACGTGCCGAGGATTCCCAAACGGCGTCCCAGGCCGGGTCTTCGCCATCGTGGTTGCCGTTGTCGGGGTTGGCATTGGCGATGCTGAATTTGGAATCGAACTGGACGTTATCGGGGGAAACGCCGAACAGGACAGCGTTTTGGCCGTCGCGGTAAGTATCGATGATGATCGCGAAGTGGTCCGAATTTTCGAGTTCGTCGCGTTTGGTAATGCGGTGAAAAATGGAGTCGGGATGGGCGTCGTAACAATAAGCGCCCACGTAGAGGGCATGGTCGTCGTAAATCACTTTCACGACGGTGCGTTCGGAGGCCGTACGGCCGGGGTTGGGCCAGGAAAAAAGGAAGCCGGTGGCTTCGGAAGCGCTTTGCCAGGCAGGCTCGTCGAGGGCGCCGTCGAGGGTAATGTTCTCCTGGATACGGACGGCTTCGAGCGTTTTTTTGTTGGCCAATTGAGGCGCCTGGGCGATGGCGGCAGTTGCGGAGCACAGCGCCAACACGAGAGGGAGGCAGGATTTCATACGACCTAAGCGCTTGTTTTTGTTTTCGCTGCAAAAGACGGCGGAGCGAACAAAACGTTGCATGCAGGTCGGCGAACGTGGGAAAAACAGCCCTGAAAAACCGGTTTAGGCCAATAAAAAAACCGCTCCTCAGGGGACTGCGGAACGGCTAATCGTCAGGGTCATACCGGTTTTTGGATGATGGTGGGCAATATTTCTGACGGGCAGAACAGGATTAAAATAATTTTTTTGGAAGCCGGCTGGTTGGGGCGAGCAGGCACGGCTCCTTTGCCGCGCCTGCTCCAACCAGTGTTGGGAAACATTAGTCGAATCCTTCTTCCTTCTATCTTGAACGGGCCGTGGAGGCGTCCGCTTTTTTCAATTTTTGCCGGATGACTTTTCCGCCGGCTGTCAGGCTCGCTTGTCGCGATTTGTACACTTAAAACGCAGGGGTTTGAAAAAGTCACATACAGGAAGAGGGTGTTAGGGAAAAATTTGGAGGTGTTTGGGGCTTGTTAGGGAAAATGCCGCAAAATGGCGGTAAAAAGCACTTGGAAACGCGTGTTACCTTTTCGTACCCCTACCTTCGCACATTCAAAAACAGCACCTGCATATTTATGATTGCATACCTGAAAAGACAAATCATCGGCATTCTGGACTACTTCAGGCATAAAAAATCCTTCTCACAGGATGGCGAGGACGTCGTGCTCCTTGCCTTTTTTGAAAACAAAAAACGCTACCGCGGTTTTTTTGTGGATGTCGGGGCGCATCATCCGGTACGGTTTTCGAACACCTGGATTTTTTATCGCCGTGGCTGGCGGGGTATCAATATCGACCCCACCCCCGGCAGCATGCGGCGCTTCCGTTTATTGCGGGGTCGCGACATCAATTTGGAAATCGGCGTGGGCAGTAAAGCCTCCAGCCTGACATTTTTTTGTTTCAACGAACCTGCCCTGAATACTTTCGATCCCGATTTGGCCAAAAGCAGAAACACGGGTCATCCCTACCGAATCACAAAGGAAGTAAGCGTTCCGATAAAGCCCCTCGCCCAAATCCTGGATGAGACGCTGCCCCAAGGGCAAAAAATCGACTTTTTGACGATAGATGTAGAAGGGCTGGATTTCGAAGTATTGCAATCCAATGATTGGACAAAATACCCCGCCGAATTCGTACTTGTGGAAGACCCGAATTTTCGGCCGGATGCCCCGGAGGGCTCCAACATCTACAGGTATTTGAAAAGCCAGGGCTACCGGGTAGTGGCCACCTTAAAACGTACGGTTATGTACCAAAAGAGTGTTTTTTGAATGCCTTTTGCAGAAGTGTGACACTTGACGGGATTACGCTTGCATCCTGAAAAATGCGGTACGTTCTTTGAATCTGCTAACAGACAGACCAACCTAATTGTAAATACCTTTTCAATTCGACATGTTATGCTTCGATTCTACCCAACCTATCTGTTTTTTCTTGTCCTGATTGGTATTCCCGACTTCCTGATTGCACAAAAAGACACTGAATTTTGGTTCGTCGCACCGGAAATTTCGCAAGGCGCCAACAACTACGACCGCCCGGTCGCTTTCAGGTTTTCCACTTATGATCTTCCGGCAAACATTACAATTTCCCAGCCCGCCAATCCGGCTTTCCCTGTCCAAACATTGAATATTGCCGCCAATACCAGCGGGATTTTTGAATTTCCGCCTTATTTCGACGTGGTGGAAAACACCCCGGCAAACACCATCCTGAACAAAGGTTTTTTGATCAAGTCAACTTCTCCTATCACAGCTTATTACGAGGTGATTGGTGAATTCCAATCCAACCCTGAAATATTCTCCCTGAAAGGTAAAAATGCGCTGGGAACCTCGTTTTTCGTGCCTTTTCAGAACAAAATTGAAAACTCCTCGGCCTATTCACCGCTACCCTATTCATCTTTCGACATCGTGGCAACAGAGGATAATACCACGGTGTCTGTAACGCCAAAGCAAAATATCGTTGGCCATAGCGCCAACCTGACTTTTAATATTAACCTGAATCGTGGCCAAACTTATTCTGCAAGGGCCGCCAGCCAGGGAGCGGTTCAACATCCGACGGGGTCCACCGTATCATCCAATAAGCCCATTGCCATCACCATCAAGGACGATTTGCTGGAAGGCGGAACCTTCTTTGGCGGATTTTGCCGTGATTTGATGGGCGACCAGATCGTTCCAATTGAAAAAACAGGGACAAAATATGTGGTACAGAAAGGACTTCTGACCGGAACGGAGTTCGCATTTGTCGTAGCAACCGCTAACAGCACCCTCGTCAAGCTGGACGGCATAACCCAGGGCACCATCAATGCAGGGCAAACACTGGCTGTCGACATCACCTCCGGCAGCCATTTTCTGGAGACAAGCGCCCCGGCCTATGTCTGGCAGCTCACTGGAAACGGATGCGAAGTGGCGGGTGAAATTCTGCCCACCCTCGATTGCAGCGGCTCTTCCGAGGTCCGTTTTGTGCGGACCAATGCGGAAGATTTTGTTCTTTATTTAGTGACCAAGGCAGGGAACCAGGGTGGATTTACGCTCAATGGAAACGGCGCCTTGATTCCTGCCTCTGCTTTTCAAGTGGTTCCCGGCTCCAACGGGGCATTTGTCGCAGCAGCATTGCCTTTCACAAGTTCTCAGGTGGTTCCAGGCGCTTCCTCGATTGTGTCGAACTCGGCTGGGGTGTTCCAGATGGGTTTTCTCAACGGCACTCCTTCCGGCACAGGTTGCCGTTTTGCTTTTTTTTCGGATTTCGGCAACCAGACGGTGGTCCAGGAAAACGTTGAATTTTGTTCGGGAGAAAGTTTCGTTTGGCATGGGATGACCATCGACTCGAGTGGTTTTTTCACCACCACGGTGAGCTCTTCTCAATGTTGCGACACTGTTTTTGAGTTGACTTCCACCCTGCTTCCATTCCCCGCCACTCTCTCTACCATCTCCCTCTGCCCCGGCCAATCCATCACCATCGGCGGGATTTCCTACGACCAACCCGGCGTCGTCATCGACACCATCCCGTCGCTCAGCGGCGGCTGCGACACCCTGGCGACCTATGTGCTGCTGCGCGCCGACCAACCCGTCACTTATGATACCCTCTCGCTTTGTCCGGGGGAAAGTCTGAACGTACATGGCAATGTATATTCAGTTCCCGGCACTTACCTCGACACCTTGTACTCCACTTCGCCCGATGCCTGTGATACCCTGGCTTACACGACTCTTGTTCCGGCGCCGATGGACCTGGAATTTCAAATTGAGGAGGTCGAATGTGATGGGGGGACAATCCGGCTTTCCGGCGTCCTGTGCAACCTCGGTGCTGCGCCATTGCCCGACGAAGTCTGGATTCGAATCTATAATGCCAATCCTTTTAACGGGACACCTTCCGCATCGATGTCATTCCTGGTAGGTGCCGCCAATGCGGACAGTTGCCTCAACCTTTTGTTGGATGGTATTGATCTGGATGTGGTGGAAAATGGCGTGGTTTATTCGATGGTCAGCGACGACGGCTCGGGCAGCTACCCGCTGTCGGCCGACGATTTCCCGATTACAAATGTTGTGGAGTGCAACTACGCCAACAACCTCAGCATAACCAACTTCACACCACCTGCCCAAACACCGCTCGACCTGGGTCCCGATGTACACCTGTGCGCGTCCGGCACCGTGGTTTTTGACGTGGGCAACGACTTTATTGCTTACCTGTGGCAGGACGGCAGCACCGGCCAGACCTTCTCCGCGGGCAGCCCCGGCAGCTACCACGTGGAAGTGAAAGATGCCTGCGGTCGCGTTCAGCGCGACACGGTGCAATTCAGCATGGACACCGTTTTCCAGGGCCAGCTGGCTGATTTGACGCTTTGCCTGGGCCAGTCGGGCTCGGCCAACGTCGACGGCTACGACACCTACGCATGGTCGCCAGCCGCCGGACTGAGCTGCGCGGATTGCGGCACCGTGACTATTCAACCCACTGAAACGACCACATATACCATTTTTGCTGAAACTGCCGGTGGCTGCACCTTTTCCGATACGTTCACGGTAACTGTGCTGCCATTACCTACCCAGGCACTTACGGTTGGCTTCTGCCCCGGCGACGGCGTGATCATCAACGGACAATTCTATACACAATCCGGCACCGTGATCGATACCGTAGCCTCGACGGACGGCAGCTGCGATAAGATACTGACCTATACGCTCATCATGTTGCCGAACCCGACCATTAGTCAGACAATCGAATTCTGCCCGGGCGATGCAGTGATCATCAACGGCCAATCCTATACGCAGCCTGGTATCGTAGTGGACACCCTGCCGGCAGGAATGGACGAAGGTTGCGATACGATCGCAACCTATACGCTCAGCTGGTTGCCGCAACCGTCTTTTACTCAAACGATCCAATTCTGCAAAGGCGATGAAGTGATCATCGACGGACAAACTTACACCGAACCGGGCACCATACTCGACACCCTTCCCTCCACGACCGGAGGCTGCGATACGCTTGCAACTTACGTGCTCCAATACCTCACCCCGACCGTGCCCACGGCTGTATCGATCCATTGTCCGTCCGACATTTCTGTGGAAGCTGCTCCCGGCCAGACTGCGGTAGTCATCCACTTCGACCCCGCCACGGCAACAAGCGATTGTCCCTGCCCGGGCATTTTTTTGCACCAGACCTCGGGGCTTCCCAGCAACAGCGCTTTCCCCGTTGGTAATACGCAGGTGTGTTTTTCCGCTGCCGATTCCTGCGGCAATACTGCGTCCTGCTGCTTCAACGTGGCCGTGCAGGCGGCAGCCGAGCCTTGCGACGTCAAAACGATCGGTTGCGTCAAATTTGAATTGCTGGAAATCAGCACGGATGCGGAGCTCAATCGCCGCTACACCATCCGGTTGACCAACAATTGCAGCAACCGACTGATTTACACGGCTATACAGGTCCCCGACGGGTACAATGCGCTGTACCCGGTGGAGAATTCCACCTTCGTGGCGCCCAGCGGCCGCACGTACCTGGTGCGCAATCCGAACTACTCGCCGTTCTACTCGGTGCGCTTCAAATCGGTGTCGGACAGCATTGCCAACGGAGAGTACGACGTGTTCCAGTATCGCTTGCCCGCTCAGGCTGCCGATCCGCTGTTCATCCATGCGATGGTGCGGCTCGAACCGCAGATTTACTACGAAGTGCACCTGAACACGTTCTATTGCCCGGTTATACCGGAGACAGGCTCCAAGCCCGATCCGGGCATGGAACAGGAACGCGAACCGGCTTCCGGCTGGCTCCGGGTGTTTCCCAACCCGACTGACGGAACGTTGTGGGTGAGTTTGTCCGAAATTCCGCAACAGCCCATCCTGCTACAGATTTTCAATGCCCAGGGCGAGCGCGTTCAGGAGCAACCCGTGCAGGCGCCGATGGATGAAGCGGTGCAATTGCTGCTCCGCCCCGAATTGCCCAACGGCTTGTATTACCTGCACATGATCGCCGACGACGGCGTGCCCCAGGTGGTCCGGTTCGTCCTTCAACGCTGAATCTTCTTTCCATTTTGCCCCATTTCAGGACGCTGCTGCGCGCTTCATTACCACGCAGCGGCGCCCTGATCGTTTTTATTCACACATTCAAAAACCGTTCTTTCATGTTAAAAATCCACGCCTTCGCGATTTCCCTGTGCTGCCTCTGGCTCATTCCCGGCCTGCTCAACGCACAACAGGATACTGAATTTTGGTTCGCCGCGCCGGAGATCCTGCAAGCCACACAGGGGCTGGAAAACGCCGACCGCCCTGCTCTCCTGCGCGTTTTCACTTCCGGCAGCCCCGCTTCCATCAAGGTCTGGGAACCCATCAATGATACGTTTCCTGTGCTGACGCTCAATCTCGCCGCCTACGACAACGCCACCCTTGACCTGACACCCTGGCTGGAGTATGTGGAAACCCGGCACAATAACCTGGCCTTCAAAAGAGGCTTACTGATCCAGTCGAGCGCACCCATCACGGCGTATTACGAGGTGCTGGGTGAGACGCAAACCAGTCCGGAAATTTTTTCCCTCAAAGGCCGCAGCGCCCTGGGCAAAGAATTTTACCTGCCGTTTCAAAACTTCCTCGACAACCCCATGACCTTTCCACAGCCACATTCGGGCTTTGTGATTGTAGCAACCGAGGATAACACCACGATCACCACCACACCGACTAGCTGGTTTGTAGACCACCCTTCGAACATTACATTCGATATCTCCCTGAACCGGGGGGAAACCTTTTATTTACAGACCGCCAGCCAGCCGGCCAGCGCGCAACCGGGCGGAACGCACGTGACGGCCGACAAACCCATCGCGATCACGGTAAAAGACGATCTGCTGGAAGGCGGTGAGTTGTACGGCGGCAGTTGCCTCGACGGCGGCGGCGACCAGCTCGTGCCGGTGGAGCAACTGGGCATGGAATACGTGGTACAAAAAGGTTTTCTCACCGGCACGGAATACACGTTCATCGTAGCCACGGATGCCGGCACCATCGTCCAACTCGACGGCCTGCCGCAGGGCGGCCCGCTCGATGCCGGCGAAACGCTGGCCCTGGCCATCGAAGCCGGAAGCCATTTGATCCAGTCCAGTCAGCCAGTCTACGCCTGGCAGGTAACAGGCCACGGCTGCAATCTGGGTGGCGCGCTCGTACCGCCGCTCCCTCCGTCAGTCGGAGGATGCAGCGGGCCGGGCGAGGCTTCATTCCTGCGGACCAATGCCGCTCCGCTGTACCTGTTCCTGACGACGGCCAGTGGTAATGAAAACAGTTTTACACTCAACGGAACGCCTTTGCCAGCGGGCGGCTTTCAGCCGGTGCCGGGCTCCAACGGCGCTTATGTGGCCGCCACGGTGCCGATCAGTCTGAACCTACTGGGCGAAAGCCAGTTGGCGCACGTGACCAACACGGCCGGTGTTTTTCAAATGGGCGTGCTGAGCGGCGGCGACCTGGGCATCGGCGCCAGTTTTGCCTACTTGTCCGATGCCGACGGAATCGTTTTCGTGCAGGAAAATGTTCAGTTTTGCCCGGGCACATCGGTCGCGCTACATGGTTTGAGCATCGACACTGTGGGCGTTTTTACCGCATATAGCGACAATGCGCAGGGCTGCGATACGATTTTTCAGATCACGGCCGGCTTGCTGCCTCAACCCGAATGGACCGACACGCTGGCGCTGTGCCCCGATCAGTCCTTCGTCATCGGCGGCCAGAGCCACTTCGCACCCGGCGTCGTGGAAACGGTTTTTCCCGGTCAGAACGGCGCCTGCGACACGCTGGCGACCTACGTGCTGCTGGCGGCGGAGCTACCCCTGCGGTTCGATACGCTCACGCTTTGCACGGGCGATTCGGTGCTGATCGATGGCCAGTTGTACGACCAACCGGGCACCTACGTGGACACGATCGCGTCCACCACCGGCGGTTGCGACACGCTGGCGTATTACACGCTCGACCTGCCGGCGGCAGATTTTATTTTCAATTTCGGCGCACTGAACTGTGCCGGCGATTCGCTCAAGATCAATTATCTGCTGTGCAATTTCGGCAGCACGCCGCTGCCGGCAAGTGTACCCGTGGCGTTTTACGATGCCAACCCAACCAGCGGGCCGGCG
The DNA here is from genome assembly GCA_044224705.1 of Saprospiraceae bacterium. Lineage (GTDB taxonomy): Bacteria > Bacteroidota > Bacteroidia > Chitinophagales > Saprospiraceae > M3007. Next base: position 44,762 of record JBGAJY010000003.1, on the reverse strand, counting down.
ACTTTGTTGGGCATCTATCAAATTGACACACAATCGGATAACGGCTGCGAATTCGGTTCGTTCAAGGCCGGTTTGTTTCCTAACGGGATCGGCGGGCCGGTCAAGATTTTCAGCGTCGTAAATCTCGCCGTAAACCTGCCAACACCGTTTTCGCCGGATGAGCTGGCCGCTTCGGGCTTCCCGGAATGCACTTACCGGAACAACCTGGACAGCACGACATTCGCGCCGCCCGCTGCTCCGGTGCTCGATCTGGGTGAAGACTTTGGCCTGTGCGCAGGGCCTTTAAGCACTTTGTACGCGGGAGACGGATTTGCCTCTTATCTCTGGGACGACGGTTCCAGCGGGCCGTACCGGAACATCTTCTTTCCCGGCACATTCTGGGTGGAAGCGACCGATGCCTGCGGAGGTAAACAACGCGATACGGTGGTCGTCACCCTCCTGCCGCCGCCTACGGTTACCCGGGTCATCGAGTTTTGTCCCGGCGAGCAGGTCACGCTCTTCGGGCAATCGTACAGCCAGCCCGATACCCTTGTAATCCCCATCGCCACCGGTGGCGACGACTGCGATACGCTCGCGACGTACATTTTAAAATATCCCGACCTGCTGCCTGGCGTTTTGAACCTCGATTGTCCGGCCAATCTGGCTGTAAACCTTCCTGCCGGAAGCAGCACAATGCCGCTCAGTTTCTCCGCAGCCACGGCCACGAGCGATTGTACCTGTCCGGGTATCGGGATCACGCAGACCGGCGGCCCGGCCAGCGGCAGCGCATTCGCGGCGGGAATTCACCAGGTGTGCTTTTCCGCTGCCGACTCCTGCGGAGCCACGGCAACCTGCTGTTTTACGATCACTGTAAATTCAGTCGAAACGGCCTGCGACACCAAGGTGGCCGGTTGCGTCAAATACGAACTGCTCGGCGTGTCGCTCGACCCAGGGCAAAACCGGACCTACCGCATCCGGGTGACGAACAATTGCGCCGATAAACTGGCATACGCCGCTTTCCAGGTGCCCGACGGCGTAGCGGCCCTGGCTCCGGCGAACAACTCGACCTACACCTCGCCCGGCGGCCGCGATTATGCGGTGCGCAACCCGAATTTCTCGCCGTTCTACTCCGTGCGGTTCAAGCCGCTAGTGGACAGTCTGGCCACAGGGCAATCGGACGTGTTCTCATATCAGTTACCCGCGCAGTCCAACCCGGTTTTTCTGCACGTTTTCGCACGGCTGGCTTCGGGGTTGCAATACGAGACGCATTTAAACACCTTCGCCTGCGCGCCGACGCAGTCGGTCAGTTTTGACCCGAATATCGTTTCGAGTCAAAGGCAAAACAGTGCACAGATTTTTCCTAACCCCACGGATGGCACTTTATGGATCAATTTAAAGGAGGAATCGGGGGGCGCCGTTCAATTGCGGGTGCTGAACGCCCAGAGCAGTCTGGTGCAGGAGCAATCCGTCCAACGCGCCAATGCGCAGGAAACCCTGGCGCTCCAACCGGAACTGCCGGCAGGCTTGTATTTTCTTGAAATCTTGCCGGAAAACGGGAAGCGAACGACCCTGCGGTTTTTATTGCAGCGTTAACGACTGTTGAAAAGTCGCAGGCAAAGGGGTGACATCTTTCGAGGAACGGGAAAGGTGTCACCCCGGCTTTTTGAGGCGACATCTTTTTTGTTCCTCGCAAGATGTCGCCTCAAAAGATCAATCGGGTCACACCTCCTGGTACGCCTCGATCGGCGGGCAAATGCACACCAGGTTCCGGTCGCCGTAGGCGCCGTCGATGCGATTTACCGTAGGCCAGAACTTGAAGCCCTGGCGCAGGTAAGGCAGCGGGAACGCCGCTTTTTCGCGGGTGTATTTGCGGTTCCAGTCTTCGGTGATCAACTCGTCCATCGTGTGCGGAGCGTTGTGCAACACGCTTTCCTCGTGGTCCACTTCGCCGGCTGCGATTTCATCGATTTCCTTGCGGATGGCCAGCAGCGCGTCGCAAAAGCGGTCGAGCTCGGCTTTGCTTTCGCTTTCCGTAGGCTCGATCATAATCGTGCCCGCCACCGGGAACGACAGCGTAGGCGCGTGGAAACCGTAGTCCATCAGGCGTTTAGCCACGTCCTCAGCGCTGACGAAGTTTTTCAGCGGCCGCAGATCGACGATCATTTCGTGGGCGCAGCGGCCGTCTTCACCGGCGTACAGGATCTGATAAGCGCCGTCGAGGCGGGCCTTGATGTAGTTCGCGTTCAGGATGGCGTACTTCGTGGCATCGGTTACGCCTTCGGCGCCGAGCAGGCGGATGTAGGCGTAGGAGATCAGCAGGATGCTCGCGCTGCCCCAGGGCGCTGCGCTCACGGCTGTGGTGCCCTGGGCGCCGCCCGTTTTGCCGAACACGTGGTTGGGCAGGTAGGGCGCCAGACTGGTGTTGCAGCAGATCGGGCCCATGCCGGGTCCGCCGCCGCCGTGCGGAATGGCGAAAGTTTTATGCAGGTTCAGGTGGCACACGTCGGCGCCGATGGTGGCCGGGCTCGTAAGGCCCACCTGGGCGTTCATGTTGGCGCCGTCCATGTACACTTTGCCGCCGTGCTGGTGGATGATGTCGCAGACTTCCTTGATCGACGTTTCGAACACCCCGTGGGTGCTCGGATAGGTCACCATAAGGCAGGCGAGGCGGTCTGAATATTGCTCGGCTTTGGCACGCAGGTCGGTCATGTCGATGTTGCCACGGTCGTCGCAGCTGACCACGACCACCTCCATTTCGGCCATGACGGCGCTGGCGGGGTTGGTGCCGTGGGCAGAGGAAGGGATCAGCGCCACGTTGCGGTGCTGGTTGCCGTGGGCGTGGTGGTAAGCGCGGATCACCATGAGGCCGGCGTATTCGCCCTGGGCGCCGGAGTTGGGCTGCAGCGAGCAGGCCTCAAAACCGGTGATTTCGCAGAGATATTCCTCCAGTTCGCGGATGATCTGGGCATATCCCTGCGCCTGACTGGCAGGCATGAAAGGGTGCATATTGGACCAGTTTTCCCAGGTCACCGGGATCATTTGGGTCGCCGCGTTGAGTTTCATCGTGCAGGAACCCAGGGAGATCATGGAGTGGGTGAGCGACAAGTCCCTGTTTTCCAGGCGCTTGAGATAGCGCATCATGTCACTTTCGGTGTGGTAGGTATTGAACACCGGGTGGGTCAGGAAGGGTGTGTCGCGTTGCAGTTTGGCGGGCGTGGCCGGGTTGGAAGGCAAGGCATTCACTTTTTGCGCCGCACCGAAAATGGCCGCGATGTCGTTCAGGTCGGATTCTGTGACCGTTTCATCGAGGCTGATCTGCACGGTATTTTCTCCGTAAAAGAAATTGATGCCAGCGGCTTCCGCTTTGCTGCGAATGTCGTTCAACTGGCTGGCACTCAGTTCAAAGCACAGCGTGTCGAAGTAGGCGCTGTGTTTGGGTTGAAACCCTGCAGCGCTCAAAACGGCGGCGAGACTGGCGGCCATATTCTGCGTCCGTTGAGCGATGCCGCGGATGCCTTCGGGGCCGTGGTACACGGCGTACATCGCGGCCATGTTGGCCAGCAGGGCCTGGGCCGTACAGATGTTGGAGGTCGCTTTTTCGCGGCGGATGTGTTGTTCGCGGGTTTGCAGGGCCATGCGCAGGGCTCGACGGCCCCGGCTGTCGACCGACACGCCGATGATGCGGCCGGGTATCTGGCGTTTGAAATCTTCGGAGCAGGCGAAAAAAGCCGCGTGCGGACCACCGTAGCCCATCGGCACGCCGAAACGCTGGGAATTGCCCACGGCGCAGTCGGCGCCCCACTCGCCCGGCGGCTTCAGCAGGGCCAGGGAAAGCAGGTCGGTGGCGACGCAGACAAAGGCGCCCTTGGCTTTCGCTTCTTCGACGAAGGGGGCGAAATAATGCACAGCGCCTTGTTTATCAGGATATTGCAGCAGGGCGCCAAAGGTTTTTTCCGTAAATTGAAAGCGGGTATGGTCGCCGATCACGAGCTGAATGCCGTGCGGCAGAGCCCGCGTCCTGAGTACGTCGATGGTTTGCGGCAGCACATTTTCCGAAACAAAAAACTCGTTGGCTTCCTCACCCTCCCTGGCGCGTTTGTTCTTCTCGGCGTAGAACATGTGCATGGCCTCGGCAGCTGCCGTGCCTTCGTCGAGCAAGCTGGCGTTGGCGATGGGCAGACCGGTCAGGTCGCTGATCATGGTCTGGAAATTCAGCAAACTTTCGAGGCGGCCCTGGGCGATTTCGGCCTGATAGGGCGTGTACTGTGTGTACCAACCCGGGTTTTGGAAGAGGTTGCGCAGGATGACCGAAGGCGTGATGGTGCCCGAATAGCCCATGCCGATGTAGTTGCGCATGACGCGGTTTTGCAGCGCGATTTTTTTCAACTCCTGCAAATACTCGAATTCGGACAAGGCAGCCGGCAGCACCAGCGGCTTGTTCATACGAATGTTGGACGGGACGGTTTGAGCGATCAATTCGTCAAGGGTATTGACGCGGAGGGCCTGAAGCATCTCCTGGGTGTCGGACGCGCTGGGGCCGATATGGCGGCGCACAAAACGATCCGGGTGCGGAAACTGACTCATGATGGTGAGGCTGCGATGGTTTTATTTTGAAATGCGGCTCAAAAAACAGCGCGAAGGTAGAGAATGTTCGGATGAAGCGCACCCCGCTCAAACAGGCTGCCGGCGATGAGATTGGTCATCGTTTTTGTTAAATTTTTTTTTGTTCCATTTTTTTCAACGCAGGGTGGCCAACAGACTTTTTTTAGAGAGCGGAGGGCTATGCCGCGGAAACGTGCTCTAGCCAAAAGAAAACGGCAACTTGCACATAGTCAACATTTTCTACAATTAAAATTTTAACAACTGTTAAGAAATACTGCAACGGAAACAACTGCCGTTCGTTTGGCTTTACTCCTGAATTTTAATCCAAAAGGAAACAGAGACCGATTTTTTCATCCATTTCAAAAGCCGTTTAATCATGAAGTTCTTCCTTCGGTATGTGTGCTTCGGCGCACTGGCGCTGCTATTTTTTCCCACCTCCTGGCTCGGCGCCCAAACCCTGAAACCCGTTCCCTCTCTTGTCCGACATTATCGCGATCAGGGCGTCAAATTCGAATCCGCTTCTCCTTTCGGACCGGCGGCCCAGCAGCTGGATGTGGCCGCCGCCCGATTCGCCCGAGATGCGCAGTTGCTCGCCCTCGATCCCTCAGTCCTGGCCCACATCACCACCACCCGGCCCGAAGCCCTCACCCTCCAACTTCCTTTTCATGGTCAAATTCTGACGCTCGACCTGATCCAGTCCGACCCCCTGAGCCCCGATTTTTCCGTTTCGACGAGCGCTTCGAAAGGGGAGCCGGTGGCGTACGCACCAGGCGTCCACTACCGGGGCGTGCTGCGCGGCGACGATGCATCCATCGCGGCGTTCAGTTTTTTCGAACACGACGTGGCCGGTATTTTCTCCAGTCCGCGCGGCGGCAACCAGGTGCTCGGGCGCCTCGAAACGCCCGGAAATGAAACGGTCTACGTGCTGTATTCCGAAAACCGCCTGTCGCAGTCCAACCCCTTCGAGTGCTTCACCGATGACCGCGGCAAAGCCTCTCCAGAGGAAACCGAACAACTGACGCCCGATGTGAGCGGCTGTGTGCGGGTGTTTTTTGAAACCGATTTCGCCTTGTTTCAAAACAAAGGCTCCGTGCAGGCCACGGTGGATTACCTCTCCGCCGTGTTCAACCAGCTCGCTACCCTGTACGCCAACGAGGGCATCAGCACCAAACTGTCGCAGGTGTTTGTCTGGACCACGCAGGATCCGTATTCCACCTCGAGCAGCAGTACGGCGCTCACGCAGTTTCAGGGTTTCCGCACCAGTTTCAATGCCGACATCGCACACCTGGTGGGGATCGGCGGCAACGGACTGGGCGGGATTGCCTACGTGGATGTGTTGTGTTTTCCGGCGTACAGTTATGCTTACAGCGACATCGCCACGAGCTATTCCAACGTCCCGACCTACTCCTGGACCGTGGAAGTGCTCACCCACGAAATGGGTCACAACCTGGGTTCCAACCACACCCAATGGTGCGGCTGGAGCGGCGGCGCACTCGACAATTGTTATACGACCGAAGGCGGTTGCGCCCCCGGCCCGGCGCCGCAGAACGGCGGTACCATCATGAGTTACTGCCACTTAACGAATTACGGGATCAATTTCTCGAACGGCTTTGGCTCGCAGCCGGGCAACAAGGTGCGCACCGAAGTTGGCTCTGCCACTTGCCTTGCCGCCAGCTGCGCCCCGAGCAACGGTTGTAATCCCCCGACCGGCATCACGGTCTCGGGTTTGAGCGGCACCAATGCAACCATTTCGTGGACGGCCGTGGGGGGCGCCAGTTCGTATTCCCTGCAATGGCGCGCCGTGGGCGCCTCGTCGTGGAACACCATCAGCAACGCGGTGAGCCCGCAGGCCCTGAGCGGTTTGCCGTCCAGCGACGAAGTGGAGGTGACCATTCGCAGCAATTGCGGCGCCAACAACTCGGGCTATATGAATGGCGTCATTTTCAAAACCGGCGTCGGTGAAGGCGGCGGAGGCGGCGGTGGAGGAGGTAGCTGCAACGCCCCCGCCAACCTGAGCGCCACGGCCACCTCTTCGAGCGCGGCGAGCTGTTCGTGGAGCACTGTGAGTGGAGCCAGTTCGTACCGGATCTCCTGGAAAATCGCCTTATCGAACACTTGGGGCGGCGAGGTGACTGTGAGTGGAACGGCCTACAATATCAGTGGATTAGCCCCGAGCACCACCTACAATGTGCGGGTTCGAACCGTGTGTGGAACCACGTACTCCAGTTACATCACCACCTCATTTACCACGCCGGCCAGCGGCGGCGGCGGCGGCAGTTGCGCCACGCCTGCCGGGCTCTCAGCGGGCAATATTTCCTACAACAAAGCCACCATCAGCTGGAGTCCGTCCAACGGCGCGTTGTCGTATGATCTGCAGATCAAAAAATCTTCCAATTCCAACTGGACAACATTTGTCGGCTTGCCGGTAATCGTTGTGCAAGTCACTGGTTTGCAGGCCAATACCAGCTACCAAGTGCGGGTGCGTGCCAAATGCAGCGGCAATACCTACTCGGCCTACAGCAGTATCGTGAACTTCAGCACCCTGTCCTATCTGCCTGGCGGCAATGCCGATGCGGCGGCCGAACGCAGCGATTCGTGGCAGCTGCAACTGGGCGATTCGACGGGCGATAACTACATGACCCTGTCGCCCAACCCGGCGCAAACCCGGGTGACTGTCGCCTTCGGCCAGGCTGGCGGAAATACCCGCGTGGACGTGTGCGACACCTTCGGGAAAATGCTGTTCAGCACCCGCGTGGAAGCTGAACAGGAGAGTACCGAGCTGGATATCAGCCAGTTGCCGGCGGGTCTTTACCTCGTCCGGGCCTGGTCAGAGGGACAACCCGGGCCGGTGCAAAAACTGGTAAAACAGTAATCAGCAAAAGGCAAAAGGCAAAAGGCAAAAGGCAAAAGGCAAAAGGCAAAAAAATGCCCAACTATTTTGAAAGTATCAAGCTAATAGTCGACCAATTTAGTATCTGAAGATATCCGGCATACCAACCGGCCTATGGGGCCGGCATCTTTGTAGAAACCGGCGGGGTGTAAATGCAGGCGGCCCGGAGGGCCGCTATCTGACGGATTAGATACCGGCCCGCTGGGCCGGATCATCTTACTCATTGTGTCGTTACTACATAGATAGCGTCCCTCCGGGCCGCAAGGTCTGTGAACAGGGCAAGCCTGGATAGTTTCAGATACTAAGTTGGTTCACTACTAAACTTCCAATTTTTGAATTTGCCCCTTGCCTTTTGCCCCTTGCCCCTTGTCCCTTGCCTCTTGCCTTTTCAAAAAATCTTGGCTGCATAAAAAGCGTAAGCGCGGGGCAAAGGCTCCGCGCTTCGTTTTTTGAGAGGCTTCGAAGCAGATTTCGCACATTTGCACTGCTATGCGTCGTTATCCAGCCAAACTGCTTCTTTTCGGTGAACACGTGCTGTTGCTCGGCGCGCCCGCTTTGTCCATGCCCGTGCCGGCTTTCGGCGGGCAATGGGACTGGAGAAGCCCGGACACCCCCATGACGGAACAGGACATGCGCCTGCTCGAATTTGCCCGCAGTGCCGCCCTGCGCAACGTGCCTGATCTCGATGCCAAGGCCTTTGAGGCCGACCTGGGACTCGGGTTGTTCTTTCATTCAGACATACCGACGGGCTATGGCCTGGGCAGTTCAGGCGCGCTTTGCGCAGCCATTTATGACCGTTATACACAGCAAAAAAGTAAAGACCCTGCCGAATTGAAAGTGATTTTCGCGGCTATGGAAAGTTACTTCCACGGCAACAGCTCGGGCCTCGATCCGCTGACCTCCTACCTGAACCAGCCCTTGATCGTCCGGAACAAAACCGAACTAAGTGTGGCCGATTGTCGCCCTTGGCGCCCCGCGGAGCCTGTTGTTTTCCTGGTCGACAGCCAGATGCCACGCCAAACGGGGCCGATGGTACGCTGGTTTCAGCACCGCTGCGGAGCACCCGATTTTCGCAAACGGCTGAACGAACGGTATTTACCCAAGGTAGAGGAGGCCATTGCCAACTGGCAATCGGGCGATCTTGAGGCCTTTATGCTGACAATCAGTGAACTATCCAGGTTTCAGCACCAGGAGCTCGGGCCCATCATTCCTACCTCCGTAAAGGACCTTTGGCACCATTCCTTCGACACTAAAACCGTGCGGTTCAAACTCTGCGGCGCTGGCGGCGGCGGATATCTCCTCGGGTTTGCCCGCTCCCACGAAGCCGCGCGCGAGGCTGCCCAACACCATCCGCTGGTATTTCCTTTTGACCATAAACTCACTCCCGCATGAACCTTTTGCGAAAACGGCTGCGCCCCGCCCTGGGTGTACTCGGGCTTTTGCTGTTCATGGCCCTGGCGCGCGATTTTCTGGCCAACAGCCGCCCGTTGTGGTGCCGTGTCGGAGATAAGACCTACTGGCCGGGACTGCGCATGGCGTTCGTCGATCCGCACCAGCCTTATGGTGTCCAACTACTTGATTCCCTTGAACTTACCGAATCCTGGCAACGCTACCCGTTCGATGCGGCGGTGTTTGCGCCCATCCCTTTTTCACCGGGCGAATGGATTCGCGACCCCTCGGTGAGCCGCGCCAAACCGGGCGATATTCACCCGGGCTTCCGGTCGAGGTTCCGCCATTGGCTCGGTACCGACGAGCAAGGCCGCGATGTGGCAGCAACCCTCGTGGCGGGCGCGCGTGTTGCGCTGCTCACTGGCGCGCTGGCCATGGCGATGTCGTTCGGGATCGGCCTGGCGCTGGGCGCTTTGGCGGGTTTTTTCGGCGACGACCGGCTGCGCGTGTCGCGGGGCAGGCTGTGGTTCAATCTGTTGGGCCTTGTTGTGGCGTTTTTTTACGCCTTTACAGCGAGAATTGACCTGCTTGAACTTCGGAAAACCTGGTATGTCTGGCTGGAAAGTCTGGCGATTTTTTGCGTCGTCATGCTGATTGTCAACGCTTTGTACCTGCCGTTCCGGCGGATGGCGTTTTTTTCCAAAAAAATTGTCCTGCCAGCCGACTTGTTCATCATGCGCCTGGCGGAGGTGTTCAATTCCATCCCGAAACTGATCTTGCTCATCGTGGTGTCGGCTATGGCGCCCAAACAATCGCTTTGGATGTTGATCGGGCTCATCGGCGTGTTCAGTTGGACGGGAGTCGCCAAATTTGTCCGGGCGGAGCTGCTCCGCGTACGGGAAATGGACTATGTGACCGCCGCGCGGGGTTTGGGCTATCCGGACCGGCGTACCCTGCTGCGCCACGCGCTGCCCAATGCCATGCGTTCGGCGCTCATCGCGTTTTCCTTCGGCGTGGCCGGGGCGATCATGCTGGAGGCTTCGCTGAGCTTTCTAGGCTTTGGCGGCAATGAGTTCAAGGGTATTTCCTGGGGCAGCCTGTTGCTCACGGTGCGGGCTTATCCGGCAGCCTGGTGGGTGGCGATGCCCGCCGGATTGGCCATATCCATTACCGTTTTGGCCTTAAATTCGATTGGCGAAACTTTAAGTGACCGCCAACGTTGAACCGCTGAGCTCATTTGTTGTTCCTAACCGTCCTTCCCAAAATTCAGACCACCACTTTGATCCTTCGATGCGGCGCGACTATTACTTGCTGACTACGCTTGCCTTGCTGCTGTTCGTCCCTTTCCTGGGCGCCGTGCACCTCTTTGACTGGGACGAAATCAACTTCGCAGAATGTGCCCGCGAAATGATGCAGACGGGCCAATACCTGCGCCCGCAAATTGATTTCGAACCTTTTTGGGAAAAACCGCCCCTCTTTCTTTGGATGCAGGTGGCGACCATGAAATTGTTCGGGGTGAATGAATTTGCGGCCCGGCTCCCCAACGCCCTTTGCGGACTGGCCACGATGCTGCTGGCATACCGGATCGGGCGAAAATTGCACGATCGGATGTTCGGCTGGATTTGGGCGCTGGCCTGGGCGGGCAGTCTGCTGCCGCACCTGTATTTTCGCAGCGGCATCATCGACCCCTGGTTCAACCTGCTCATTTTCATGGGCTTGTACGGGTTTATCGAATTCCGCTGGCAGTTTTTCACCTCTAAAAATGCCATCGGCTTTTGGCAAAAATACAGGTGGCTGCTGGTCGGAGGCTGGTCGCTGGGCCTGGCTGTGATGACCAAAGGGCCCACCGCTTTTCTGATCGTCTTGCTGGTATTGGGGCTGTATTGGGCGCGGTATCGCTTCCGCAACAAAGGATATTTTCTGCACATGGTGCTGTTCAGCCTGGCCACGGCGAGCGTTGCCGCCCTGTGGTTTGCTGTGGAATGGGGGCTGCATGGTTCCTGGTTCGTGCATGAATTTATCGCCTACCAGATTCGCCTTTTTTCCACACCCGACGCCGGCCACGGCGGCTTTTTCGGGTATCATTTCGTGGTGCTGTTGCTCGGCTGTTTCCCGGTTTCCGTGTTCGCCATCCCGAATCTCTGGGGCGACCGGCAGCCGGAAGAGGAAATGCTGGAATCCGATACCCTGGCCACCTGCCAGCGCTCCGACCTGACGACCTGGATGCAACTGCTCTTTTGGGTGGTGCTCATTCTGTTCAGCATCGTCCGCACAAAAATTCTGCACTACTCCTCGCTTTGTTACTTCCCCCTGACGTTCCTCGGCGCGCTCACCATCTGGCGGGCCATCCGCTGGGACATCCGGTCCTGGACTGTGACGATTTTGCTGCCTTTGCTCGGTCTGGTGATCGGGCTGGCGGCGGCGGCATTGCCGTTTGCGGGTCAACACATCGAATGGCTGAAAACCCTGGCAGCCCGCGATCCCTTTGCCGTCGCCAACCTCGACGCGGCGGTGAACTGGTACTGGTGGCAGGCCCTGCCAGGGCTGGCGCTGGCTTTGGGCAGCGTTTACGGAGCGGTTTTATGGTACAAAAAACAATATTGGTCGGGGGCGCAGGCGGCTTTCGGCGGCGGCATGGTGTGTACCGTGTTCACCTTGCTGATGAACGTGCCGAATATCGAGGCTTATTCGCAGCGCGCGGCCATTGAATTTTACCAGAGCAAGGCCGGTGAAGACTGCTACGTCAAACCCGTGGGGTTCAAAAGTTACGCCCATTTGTTTTACACCCGAAAACCGCCTGTCGTCGGAGACACGACGTTGGACGACTACCCTACCCTTTCGCGCGGAAATCCGGGTAAAAAAGTCTATTTCGTGGCAAAAATCACCAATTTACAGGACCTGCCCGAGTTGCCTGACTGTCGCGAACTGTACCGCAAAAACGGCTTCGTATTCTACGAACGCAACCCCGCTCCACCCAAAAAGTCGCCGCAAAAATGACCTGGAGCGGAGGCGTCATCGAGCTCCTGGGCACATCTTCCTTTGCCATTTCCGGTGCGTTGGCCGCCCGTACAAAGCGGCTCGACGTGTTCGGCGTGCTGGTCATTTGTTTCGCCACGGCGGTCGGCGGCGGCACCATCCGCGACCTCATGCTGGGTCGAACGCCGGTGGGCTGGTTGCAGGATTTGAACACGATTTCGGTCATTTTCGGGTCGTACCTGGTGGTTTTGCTCTTTCGGAGGCACCTGCACCGCATCCGTCGGCTGTTGCTCACATTTGACGCCATCGGGCTGGGATTCGCGACCGTTGCCGGGGTAGGTCATGGGCTGGATGCGCAGCTGAGTCCGGCCATTTGCGTCGCCCTGGGGACCGTGAGCGGCTGCTTCGGCGGGGTGCTCCGCGATGTGTTGCTGAACGAAATTCCATTGGTTTTCCGAACCGATTTTTATGCCTCGGCGGCCATAGTCGGAGGGTTTTTGTACTTCGTTTTCCTGAAATGCGGACTGGAGCCCTCCATCGCCGGCTTGTTGGCCATGAGCGTGATCGTCGGGTTGCGGTTGGTGGCCGTGCGGTACAAATGGCGTTTGCCGGGGTTGAAAGAGCCGGAGGACGGTTAAGAAGTAATATTTTTGCCGCCATGAACCAGCTCAAAATCGGCCTGCTCGGCGTAGGTCACCTCGGCAAAATCCACCTCAAATGCATCCTCGCCACCAGCTGCTGGGAATTCGCAGGATTTTATGATCCGGATGAAAAAAACGCGGCTTCCGTCCTGGCCCTGTACCCGGACATCCGCCGCTTCCGTTCCCTTGCTGAAATGCTGCAACACGTTGATGCCGTGGATATTGTGACGCCAACCTTGACGCATTACCGGTTGGCCGCACAGGCCATCCGCGCCGGCAAACACGTTTTTTTGGAAAAACCCGTCACGGAAACGGTCTCCGAAGGGCGCCGGCTTTTGGCCTTGGCAGAAAAACAAAGCGTGAAAGTGCAAGTGGGCCATGTCGAGCGATTCAACCCGGCTTTTTTGGCCCTGCAAGGCGTGCGTTCGCAGCCCATGTTCATCGAAAGCCACCGCCTGGCGGCCTTTCAACCGCGCGGCACCGACGTGTCGGTCATCCTCGACCTGATGATCCACGACCTTGACCTGATCCTGCACCTGGTGAAAAGCCCGGTCCGGCGGGTGAGTGCCAGCGGTGTGGCGGTCATGAGCCACACGCCCGACATCGCCAACGCCCGCGTGGAATTCGAAAACGGCTGCGTGGCCAACCTGACGGCCAGCCGCATCTCACTCAAGCAGATGCGGAAAATGCGCATCTTCCAGCCCTTCGCGTACATCAGTCTCGACTTTTTGGAAAAAAACGCGCAGATCGTCCAGCTCTTTGCCCCCGATGCCGCCGACCTGCCGCCGCAGGATCAGTTGATGGAATTCGATACCCCGGCCGGTAAAAAATGGCTGCACATGCAGATGCCCGAAGCGCCGCCGGTGAATGCCATCCAGCGCGAACTGGAAACATTTTACGACAGCATTGTGCAAAATACCACGCCGGTCGTCAGCCTGCTGGACGGCTTCCGGGCGCTGGAACTGGCGCACCGGATTTTGAAAGAGGTGGAAAAACGAGTGGAAATCGGGCTGCAAAACACCAAATTGACCAGTGTTTAACGGAAATTCCGCTCATAAAAATCCACCACCCGCTCATCCGTGATCACGTCCTGCGGACGAATCGGTTGTTTGAGCACGATGCCTTCGAGGGTGCGGCAGCGGCTGAGGGCCACGTAAAGTTGCCCGTGCTCAAATGCTCCGCCGCCCAGGTCGACCACGACGCGGTCGAAGGTTTTGCCCTGGCTTTTGTGGATGGTGATCGCCCAGGCGAGTTTCAGCGGGTATTGCCGGAAGGAACCGATGCTTTCCGTGTCGATACCGCCGGTTTCGTCCGCCTTGTAGCGTACGATCTCCCATTCCATGGGTGATACTTCCACCCGGCGTTTCTGGCCCGCATCGCCGGTGATTTCGACGACGATATTGTTCAGTTCCAGTTGGACGATCTTTCCGATGCTGCCGTTGACGAAGTTTTTCTCCGGGTCGTTTTTGACAAACATCACCTGCGCGCCCAGGCGAAGGCGCAGCGCCGATTCGGTAGGATACAAGGCCGGGTCGAACGCGCCTTTCACCTCGGCTTCGAAGGTGATTTCGCTGGTCGGGAGTTGTTCGAGGGCCAGGCGGTTCAGGCGGTCGGCAGTCATGTTCCGGGCGCAGAGCGTGATGTAATTTTCGGCCAGGTCGGGGTTGGGCACGAAACGTTCGTTCAAGTCGTCGAGGTCGTCGTAGTCGAGTTGATTGATCCGGATGGCTTCGAGCAGGCGCAGGAAATGCCGCGATTCCTGGCGATACACTTTTCGCAGTTCGAGCATATCGAGTTCGAAATCAGGCTCCTGCATCACTTTGGCCGAAAAAAAATAGGGCGTTTCGTAGTAGTCCTGGAAATAGGCCGACTCCACCGGGTCGTTGGTGACCACGGGCGGCAGTTGGAACAGGTCGCCGAAAAAAACCACCTGTACGCCCCCGAAAGGCCGGTTGTTCTCCCGGTTCACGCGCAGGAAGCGGTCCATGCCGTCGAGAATGTCGGCGCGCACCATCGAGATTTCATCGACGACGAGTACTTCCAGGTTCTGGTACAGGCGTTTGAGGTGCTTCATCGTCACCCGCCGGCTGGCTTCCTTGGGCGTGACAATGCGCGGCGGGAACCCGAAAAAGGAGTGGATGGTCTGGCCCTGCACGTTCAGCGCCGCCACGCCGGTGGGCGCGAGCACGGCCGTTTTTTTGCGGGTGGTATTACGAAACAGTTGGAGGAGCGTGCTCTTGCCTGTGCCGGCCTTGCCCGTGACGAAGAGGCTGCGGCCGGTTTTTTCCAGCACGTCGAGGGTGTGGGTGAAGTCGGAATTGAGCAGAAGCGGAGGCTTGTCGAGCATGGCTGGCCAAAGATACGGCAGCTTCGGCTATGCGAATCGCCCGGCAGATGGGGCCGTTTACCTGAATTTATAAAGGGGAGTTGACGGGGAAGAGGGTGCACGCGCTATCTTTGGAAGAGGTATCAGTCCGTATTTTGAGGCTGTTATTCATTTACGTTTACGAAACTTAAAAAGTTTCGTAAACGTAAGCCCCAAAATTCCACCAGCCACTCCATCAGCCATGCCCGCCCTCGTCCACTCCACCCACCTCAGCCCCACCCACACCCTCTCCAAACCCAACGCCCCGAGCATCCGCCTCCTCGCCGGCCTGGGCGTGGAAGGCGACGCCCACATGGGCGCTACCGTCAAACACCGCTCCCGGGTGGCGCAGGACCCTAAACAGCCCAACCTTCGGCAGGTGCATCTCATCCATGCGGAACTATTCGAGGAACTCAAAGGTTCTGGCTTCCACGTCGCTCCCGGGCAAATGGGCGAAAACATCACCACCTCCGGCATCGATCTGCTCGGCTTGCCCAGAAACGCCCGCCTGCTCATCGGCGACAGCGCCGTGGTGGAAGTGACCGGACTGCGAAATCCCTGCAACCAGCTCAACGGCATCCAGGAAGGCCTGATGGCCGCCGTGCTCGGGCGGGACGAAAACAACAACCTGATCCGTAAGGCGGGGATCATGGGCATCGTGATCGAAAGTGGCGTGGTAAAACCGGGCGACCCGATCCGGATTCAACTGCCCGAGCCGCCCCATTTGCCGCTGGAAAAAGTTTAATTGTTTAAAAACCAACAAGAAATGACACGAAAAGAGCTGATCAACGAATACAAAAACACCAAATTCCGCATGGGCGTTTTCCAGATCAGGAACACCGTCAACAATAAAATCTATCTCGAAAGTAGCCCCAACCTGGATAAAATCTGGAACCGCCACCGCTTAGAACTCCAATTCGGCAACCACCGCAATACCGGACTGCAAAAAGACTGGAAGGAATACGGCGAGCAAAACTTCGCCTTCGAAATCCTCGCCGAAATTGAACAAGCGGAAGACAGTCACCTCGACGTGAACAGGGAACTGAAACTGCTCGAGCAGATGTATCTCGAAGAATTGCAGCCGTACGACGACAAGGGGTACCACAACAGACCCCGCAAATAAGAGGCTGCCGGTACAGGACTTTTCACCATTTCTTGCCCTGCCAGAGCATCCTCTTCCGTACCTTCCCGCTCGCTATGACCGGCCCAATCCGCATTTTCCTCTCCACCGACGACGCCGACGAAACACTGGCCTACGACCTGGAAAAACAGCTCCGCCAGGCTTTCGCGCCGCGCGAACTGACGTTCTGGCACGAGCGTCCGGTGGCAGAGGAAGATTACCGCCGGCTGGCAACCGCCTTCCTCGAAACGGCGCATTTGTTCCTGCCCATCGTTTCAGTTGATTATCTGAACACGCCCGACGCCCGCTGGGAACTCGATCAGGCCCTCCTCGAATCGGCGCGCAGGCCCGGACTGGCCGTGCTGACCGTACTGGCCCGGAGCGCTTTCATTCCGCCTGTATTGAAAGGCTACCCCATCGCCCCCGGGCCGGCGGAACCCGTCGATCTGGAAGGCCTGAACCGCGACCGGCAGGTGCAGCGCGTGGCCGCCGCGGCCCGCGACCTGGTGGCGGTTACGGAACCTTCATTTTCCAAATCACTGGCGGAAATACATTTGCCGCTCATGGTGGACGACGTGCGCGAGCGCCTTGTGCCATTTCTCGACCGGCTCGAATTTTCCCCGCTGTTCGAATTGCTCAAACAACTCGCATTCGACGCCACACTGGCCAAAAACGTATTTGAAACGGAGGATTCCTTTTCCAACCTGTATCAGCAAACGCGGGGGATGAAAACCAGTTTGCCTGAATTCCTGCGACAGGTGGATACCGTGCGCGATTACCTGGGCACCCTGCTCGACAATCTGCGCGAGCCGGACCTCGTACCCGACTGGAAAAAACGCTTTATCTCCGGCTATTTCAGTTTTCAAAAAACGGAGCGCAGCGGCGTAGCGCCCTACTTTTTCGCGCCGACCGAGGAGATCGTCATCCCTGAAACGCTCAACCTGCAGGGCTCCAAGGACGAACTGGCGGCCGCAGAAAATGTCGGTATACTGTCGTATCAGCAGAAACTGGATTTTCGCAGAAACCTGCTGCTCGCACAGGATGCCATGGCGGTAGAAAATTACGCCCGCGCCCACTCACACGGCGAACACGTCCGTTCCCACATCGACGCACAATCGGCCCAACTGTATGAATATCTGCTGATTACATACATCCACAAGGAAAAACCCGAGCGCATCGTAGAGGAAGCCCTCACCGGGGCCGGACGCTTGCCGCTTGCTGAACTACGTCACCCTGTACTCCGGCCGCCTGCGCCGCTACCAGGAAGAGGGCAAATGCCCCACCGGCACCGGCGCCTACAACCGTCGCGTAGCCGCCGAAATCCTGTCCGACGGCATGCGCAACGTGTACGACGCCTGGCCCAACGACCACGTGCTCGACACCGGCCGCCGTGCCGAAACAGCCGCGCCCAACCGCGATGCCGCACGCCGTTTTATCGAGGCGGCGCAGCTCGTTTACCGGGCCATTTATCCCATGCGCGGCGGCTTGCGGATTCTCGTGAACGAACTCTGCGGCGGTGGAAAATTCAACTGGGTCAGCCGGATCAGCTTCGCCGACGACGAGATCCGCTTTTTTTCCAACGAACAATTCGACCTCGAAAGCCAGATCGCGGAACTGCTGGAACTGATCGCCGCGGTGGACGAGGGATATCCCGAAAAACAACGCGCACAATCCGAATTACTGCGCGAAAACCTGTATTTCAGTCTTTTAGCCAAACGCCAACTGCTCGCCCGCCAGGCAGCCGAAGAGCGCCGCAAGCGCCGGACCTTCACTGACGTGCACCTGTCCGTTATTCACTTTGTGTATGCCTGCCTGATGGGGCACCGTGTGTTTGGCGAGGGCATAAGCGGCGGCAAAGAGCAGTCTTTCCTGCGGCTGGCCGTCGAATACCTCTTGCCCAATCTCGTCATTTCGCCCGATGCCGATGCGGCCGGTTTGCAGCTGCGGTGGTTTGATTTAGACGCCCAAGGCAATATCACAGCCCATCCCGACTGCGTGCGCTACCAGTTTGACGCCCGCGCCATTGTGGAAAAAATCGTGCGGGATTTCTCCGGCCGGGCCGGCTGGCTGCAGGTGCAGCCCAACCTGAAAGAGGAGGTTTTCAATCAATACGTGGCCGATACGGAGGCCGAATACCAGGAGGTAAAAACCGGACTCAGCTGGACGGATTTTCGTAGAATGCACGATTTTGAAGCGCGACGGCGACTGGTGCGTTGTCTGCAACGCTGGGAAATTTGCCACAACGCCTACCCCGAGTCCAGCCAACGCTTCCTTGATCGCATCGTGGATGAACTGGTCGGCGACGGGCTCATGTCCTGGCTCTATCTCGACCCCTTTACACTGCGTACCCTTCCCGAAAGCCTGGCCTTTGGTTTTGATGCCCAGGAAAAATTGTTCGCCTTCCGAACCAAAATGCTCAGCCGAAGCGAACCGGAACTGGGCCAGTCACTGGCCGGGAATATTTTCCGAAAAAATATCCTGCCCGCCTACGAGCGCGTCAAAAAAGGGGAGGAAACACAACGGCCGGATGTGATCAACCTGCTCTGGCAGGCGCTTTCAACCTATAAGAATCTGCACCAACATCCTGATTATCTGGATTTTGTATGGAACGAACTGACCGAAGAACACAAGTTCTCCTGGCTCAATGTAACCGAGCAGGGCGAGTGGATGCTCCAGCCCTTCCTCAGCACTACCCCACCCTTCGACCCGCTGCACATCCTTGATCAGCTGCAGCGCGAAGACCGCGCCCGGTACAGTCCCACCGAAGCCCGCGCCCGCATCGCCGACCGCCGGTTTCGCGACCTGGAAACGTTGTATTTCCGCGAGATCAGCGAATACAAATATGAAAACCGCATCGAGGAACGCCGGCTGGCCATAGAGATCATCCGGAAAATCAAGGGCTTGTTCCGTTTTTTCCCGCGCCCGGAATTTCTCGAATTACCCATCCGCGAACTTTCGGGACATGGACGCATCCGCTGGCAATCCCGCTTGCTCGGCGTGTTCGCGCTGCCGGAGAATTACTACGAAAACCAATATTTTAACTTCGATTACCGCCGCGAACTTTCCGAATTCAAAGGCTATCGCGACACGGCGTTCCAGTGGATGGAACACATGATGCGGCAAACGGAAAACTGGTAGCCCTGAAATTATTCCGGGCAGGTCAGGTCTTTTCGCAAGTGACTTGCCCGGAATAAATTCCGGGCTACCGGACAACTACCATCTTCATGGCAGGCGACTGCCACCCCGAAGTGCGCAACTGATACGAATACAACCCTTCGGCCCAGTTTTTTGTATCGATGACGGCATAATTCTGCCGCTCGGGATCGACCTTTTTTTCCCACACCTTTTCTCCCAAGGCATTGAAAACGAGCAACGTCGCGGCGCCTTGAAACTTGGCTGCGTTGTCCCAACTGATCGTTGTGCGGCCCTGGGCCGGGTTGGGCTGGTTTTGCCGCAGGCGGAATGCTTCGAGCGGAATGCTCACCGTGCCCACGTTGCTGGGCGTGGAATATTCGATGCGCAGGTCGTCGAGGTAGAACCCGTCGTACTGGCCGCTGAAATTGCTGACCATGTCGAATTCCAGGTTAAAATTTTGCCCCACATAGTCGGTCAGCGATATGCGTTCTTCCACCCAATTGGTTTGAAAACCGTCGTAAATGGGTTGGCCGGGAAACTGCAAATCCGAACCAGGCGTGGTATACAATCCGCACAAGGGCAGGTACAATCCGTCATTACCCGCACCCTGAATGACCAGAAAATCATAATCCTCCTCGATGGCCCAGCGGGCAAAGAAACGCAGTTGCGGATTGACGGCGTTGGCCGGGATGGGCACGGCATCGTTCAGAACCAGGGCGTTGTAGTCGTTGGCGAAATACTCTCCGTTGGGCGAGTCAGTAAGGCTGCTGGGTGGTGAAACGAACTGCTCGGTTGTCGTACTCCAGGAGCCTGCCGACCAATTGTCGAGGTCGTCCGCATGATCCAGCAAGGCCGTCTGTTCGGAGCCGTTCAGGGCTTTGCGCAACGTATCCGAATGGCTAAAACCGCCGCTTTCCAGCGTGAGCAGGAAATTCATGGCCTGACCGGCTTGCGCATTGGCCGAAAGGCCGACGGCGAAGCTGCCTTCAGCGCTTTCAAACTGTTGTAAGTTAAAGGTTTGCGGAGCACTCACGGAAGCGATGTTGGAGCTCAGCGGGGTCAGGCTTACAGTGAACGTACCATCCTGAAAGCCATAGCGGCGCAATTCGAACGACAGGTCAAAATTTTGCAAGGAATAGGAGCTTGGGCTCTTGTCGGTCACTTCCCCAAATTGCAGTGCACAAAGCGCCATGGAAAGATTTTGCCACATATTGGCCTTGTTCAAACCGTCGATAGCGTCCTGGGGCGGCCAGAAACCATAATCGGAAGGCCCTACTTCCGGGGTGTAGGAGAATGAACCCGTTTCGCCGTACATCCAGTCGTCGGAAGTGCCATTGACATAATAGCCGACCGTTTCCGTCGCTACACCGGCCTTGTAGCTGTTTTCACGGGTAAACAGTTGGGCCAGTTCGGCCAGCCCCTGCTCTGCCAGGGCATCCGAATACCCCCAGGGATAAATCAGCAAGTTGCTGAACGTGTGGTAGTTAAAGGCAAGGGTAAAATTGTGCTGGAGACAGAAATCCCGCACCATGCGCGTCTCGGGTTCTGAAAAACCGGCAGGGCCGCGGTAGGTTTCACTACCTGGGTTGGGCGAGGACCCCGAGTCGCTAAAGCCCCACTGGTACCCGTAGTTGCGGTTCAGATCGACCCCGAAAGTGCCGTCGCCGTTGTCGCGGCGGTTTTTGCGCCAATAGCCGTAGCCGTCGGGGTTCGTGAACTCATTGTACAAATACCCGTCGGGGTTGACGCAGGGGATGAAATAGAGTTCCTCGTTGTCCAAAATATACTTCACAGTCGGGTCCGTATCATAGTGCTCCAGCAGGTACCAGAGGTAAAAGATCATTTGCGACAGACTGTTGGGCTCGCGGGCGTGGTGCAACGCCGTATAGAGCACTTCCGGCTCTGGCTCGTCCACATTCGGGTTGTCCGATACGCGCACCCACCATTGCGGCCGGCCTTCGTGGGTCACGATGCTGTCGCTCACGATGGCGCGCGGGCTGATCAGATTCGGGTATTTGGCCGCCATATCGTCCAGAATATCGAGCATTTCCTGGTATTTGTAATAGCCGGCCATAGTGCCATACGTATAATTCACCGGTGTGGCGTAGCCGTTCGGAGCATTGGTACAGCCGACATTGCGCTGATCGGCCACCGGCTGATCAGCCTGAGCGCGGTGCCAGGCTTGCATGTCGGGGATCAGCGTTTCGGTCGCAAAACCCTGCTCCTTTACCGTTGCGAGTTCGGTTTCGGATAAAATAGTGATCAGAAATTGCCCCGGGGCATAGGCGCCGTGATCGGTTTCAATACCCAATGCGGCGAGATCGGCGATGTTTTTACCGGTTAAATCAATTTTAACGCGGGCAAATTTTCCATTGCTCTGTGCTGTCGACAGCGCGGCAAGAAAACAGATGAATAGCATCAAAAAGGTGATTTTTTTCATGGCAGTAGAATTTGCGGAAATGTAACCGTGGCGATAAATAGTTGGAAAGCAAAGATTTGACCTTAGATCGCTTTGGGCAAGTAAACGGCCGGCAATTATTCGACAAAGCCGGTATTAAAAGATCCACTGCAGTCCCAGGCGCCAGTTCCGGCCCGGCATCGGGCGGTATGCAATCACCTGATAGGCACTGTTCCAGCAATTTTCGAGGCGAAAATCGAATGCAAGCGAGGTTTTTTCAAACAACCTGACCCGGTACGAGCCCATCAGCGTGCCGGTTTGATAAGCGGGTACGGCGCCCAGGTTGTCGGTCGTGGTAAATCGCGCGCCCGTCCATTGGTGCAGGTAAGCAGCGGAAAATGCCCCTTTGGCCAGGCGGAGGGAAGCAGAGGCAATGTTTTTGGGAACGTATGGCAGTTGTTTGTGCAAAACACCTTTTTCTCCGGCATATACCGCCGTATTGGTGCTGAGGGTGTATTGCCAGCGCGCTTTTACGGCCAGGTTCCAGTCGTTCATTTGTTGCTCCCAGCCCAGTGCCATTTCAATGCCCCTCGACCAAACCCGGCGCGCATTCGAGGGCCGAAAGATGCCGTCGGCGCCAGGTTGCCACAGGATCCAATTGTTTGTCAGGGCATTAAACACCGTCGCTTCGCCGCTCAACTCCTGAGCGGCTGTCATTTTTTTCCGAAAAAAACAACCGATGTCGGCGCTGTAACCCGATTCGGCGCGCAAATCCGGCTGCCCCAGGGTGCGCCAGAAGCGGTCGTTGATCGTCGGCAAAAGAAAATTGCGCGACATATGAAAACGCAGCGGACCGAAAGTGCTGCCCACCGACCACGTAATCGGCGCCACAGCCGAAGCGGTCCATTCCTGACGCAGCAGCATCGACAACCGGCCTCGTTCAAAGCGGCGTTCGGCCATGCCGTATACCGCCAGGCGCTCCTGACGGTACCAGCGGGTGGTGTCGGTGTAGCCGTCGGCGCGGCCCCACTGGAGGGTGCCGGCGACGCCGCCTTTCAGAATCCAGTGCCCGGCCGGGGCGAAGGTGTAATCCGAACTAAAGGCAGCTGTGCGCGCCCGGCTGCTGTCCGTATCGCCAGCCAGCCGGAAAAAAATTGCTTCGTCGAACCAGGCGACCCGGTGTTCCCAGCGTTTGCGGGGCCCCGGATCGTTTACCCAACTCGCCACAGCGCGAAAAGCCTGATCTCGTTGCCAGGTTCGGGCAGGCGCTTCGGTCATTGCCGGCGGGATTTCCCGAAAAGCCAACTGTTGCCAAATGGAACACTTGAGCAGGTTCTTTTCATCGATCTCCCAACGGTCGAAATGTTGTAAATCGACTTTTTTGAGCGCATTGTTGGACTGGCGAACCCTTGGAGAACCGATCTGTGTAAAATTTTGGAAAGGAAAATCGTTGTCGACGCGCTGCCAGGCAGCGCGCGTTTCGGTGCTGAATCTCTCGTTCGCCCAACCCAGCGCTGCCTGACTTTCAATCCGGCCGAAACTACCTGCGACGGCGCCTGCCGCTCCGAAAAAACCCTCAGGATCTGCGGATCGCCGTCCGGCGGACTCGACCATCACGGCGCCTCCCATTGCTCCGCTACTGAGCGCTGCGCTTTGTCCGCCATAGCGCAGCTGAATTTCGTCGCCGGGCCAGACCGGAATAAGAGCGGCATCCACGACGCCGTTTTGCGGGCTCTGCAAATTGAAGCCCTGCCAGAACACAGGTGTATGAGAAGGTCCGAGCCCTCTGGCCGAAAGGGTCGCCAGGGTTCCGGGCGCATTGGCGCGAACGGCCAAAGGATTTTCAAGAGCCAGTCGTTCGGAAAGTGACAGAGTCGTGACGACGGGAAGGGAATCCGCCTTCCAGGTGGAGAATCCGGTTTTTTCAAGGCTGGCGTCACGGACAAGGACGGTTGGAAGCAGTCGGCTGGTATCGCTCTGTGCTGCCAACCGGTCGGGCAAGCAGCCCAGCAGTACGAGGAGCGCAGGCATTCGCAACAAGTCATTGAAAGACAGGGCTATCATCTGGGCCTGGATAAGAGCGATAATGACGAATGAGGAGTTGAAAAAGCAACTGCCCACAGTCCTCTTCGGCCTTTGGGCAGTTGGATCAGGAAGGCTCATCCTGTGTCCTAGAACTGGCAGAAATTGATAATCTCCTCGTAATCCGGGCGATCCCAGGCTGCGCGATGGATAAAGGAATTTTTGATCTCGCCACGGTGCACCACAAAAACACCGGGCATCTGGAAACCATCGCCAATTTCTTCGCTGTGGTAGTCGAAACCGTGGCCTTCGAGCACGCCGGCCTGAAAGCCGCGAATCCAGTTCATGAGGCCAAACAACTGTGCGGGGGTGCCCCTGCCCAGTCCGAAAGCAGTATAAAAGCGTTTTTCAGGGTCGGAAACGTGGTCTACCGGGTACAGTTTGTATTTTTTAAAAAACCGCTCCGCCACCGCGCGGTCAGGCGCCATGTGCACGAGCACCACCCGGGCGCCCATGGCTTCAAATTTCTTGCGGCGACGCGCGATATCATTGATGGCCTCCCGGCAGAATGAACAACCGAAGTGACGTAGAAATACGAGTAGAACCGGCTGTCGCTCAGCGATTTCAGCCAGTGACTCGCCGGAGTCTGCCATCTTCATATCGCGCCAGAAATCCGGCAACCTGACACTTTTAGCGCTTGATGCAAGCATAGATAAATCGGTTTCATGGTTTCAGGTGAGTATTCCGGGGCGTCGTGTTTTAACAAGATTTCAGGGCATAAGTTGCGAGCAGAAAACCTGTAAAAACACGGCGCCCCGGGTCTGAAACCATCAGAGCAGGTTCATGGCATCCAGCGCATCCACCACCTCTTTTACCGCGGCGGCAGATTTGTTGAGGAGCTCCTGCTCGTCTTTTTTCAGGCGCAGTTTGATGATTTCGAGCACGCCTTTTTTGCCGAGTTTAACCGGGGCGCCTACGAAAATATCTTTCAGTTTGTACTGACCGTTGAGGCGGACGCAAGCCGGAACGATGCGTTTTTCATCCTTCCAGATCGAAACGGCCATTTGTGCTGCGGCTGCGCCGGGCGCGTACCAGGCGGAGGTACCCATGAGGTTGACGAGTTCGCCGCCACCGACTTTCGTGCGTTCGAGAATGGCGTCGAGTTTGTCTTTGCGCATCATTTCCGTAACGGGGATGCCGCTCACGGTCGTGTAGCGCGGCAGGGGCACCATAGTGTCACCGTGGCCGCCCATGAGCATGGCCTGGATGTCTTTCGGCGAGCAGTTCAGGGCTTCGGCCAGGAAGGCGCGGTAGCGGGCGGTGTCAAGCACGCCGGCCATGCCGATCACCCGTTTATCGCTGAGGCCGGAGGCTTTCCAGCAGGCGTAGGTCATCACGTCGAGCGGATTGGAAACGACGATGATGATCGGGTTTTTGGAGTATTTGATGATATTTTGGGTGACCGAGACCACGATTTTGGCATTGGTCGAAATCAGGTCATCGCGGCTCATGCCCGGCTTGCGGGGCACGCCGGCGGTGATGATGACGATGTCCGAATTGGCTGTCAGGGAATAATCGTCACCACCGATGAGGCGGGTCGAATAGCTGTCTACCGGGGCTTGCTGCCAGGTATCGAGGGCCTTTCCTTTGGCCATATTTCCCTGAATGTCGATCAGGACAACTTCATTAAAAACGTCTTCGTGGGCCAGCACATTGGCACAGGTCGCGCCTACGTTTCCGGCGCCGACAACAGTGACTTTACTCATTGGTTACAGGCAAATTTTGATGGAAAAAAGAATGTTTCTGAGGGCGGCAAAAGTAGGCAAAATATTTCCCGGGCGAGCGCATCGTAGTTAGTGATTCTCGTCAGCTGGACAGTTTTTTACCAAAAAAAGGCGTCCTGGCGGGCAAATCCGGATTTGGTTCAGAACTGAAGATCAACCGCATCCACCGTGACCGAATATCCCGAAAAATTCCCGTATCCGCCGACGATGTTATTGTACACAGCATCGGGGTCGCCCAGCGGCAGGTTGTCGCCCTGGCGGGCCAGCGAGAGGTGGTAGCGGTAAAATTCTCCGGACAAGGTGCGCCACTCGACCAGAAGCCTGCGCGGTTTTTCAAACGCGGGATCAAACGGCACCAGTGCATCCAGCCGGATCGACTCGCGGTTGTCGTCCCAGTACTTCTGATCGATCAGCACCACGGGCTCCGGGATGCTGTGCAGGAGCGACAACGTACGACCGTCGGTCAGAAAAGTGGAGCTGCCTTCGTAGGAATAGTCGGGAATTTCCTGGCCATTGATCACCTGAAATACCTCGATCTCGTGCCGCAGACTAAACGCGAAAAAACGGTCGGTTTCCGGCATTTGTTCCGGCCGCAGCTCCAGAGGTACCCTGAGCGCCTGCCGAACGCTGTCCCACGCCACGATACGCATGTTGTTCCAATCGATTTGTACTGGCAACAGGGGGTAGTGCACAGGCACTACACTGGCGCCGCCCGCATCGGGCAAGCCGTCGGAATGCACGGAAAGCGCGTATCCGATGCCGGGTTCGGGCATGCTGGCGCCTTGCCAATATTCCGTATTTTTATCAAAAACCAATTGTTCCAAAAAACTGCCGTTTCGGTAAATGGCCACCGTGGCATCGTCGGGCACTTCCGGGGCGCCGGCTGAATAGGACGGCCGGCTCAGGGTGACCCGTACCCGGAACGGTTCATCGGGCGTGAAATGACTGATCGCTACAATTTTTGCAGGCTCATCGGGCAAATCGATCTGAATCTCACGGGCGCAGCGCGTGAGCAGTATCAGAGCCAACAAACTGAATTTCAATACGATATAGGGTCGCATGGACGGATTAAAATTTTATCTCGTATCGCAAAGCCGGCAAAACCGGCAATAAAGTGTACTGAATCGCACGGCCTTTCACGCCACTTCCAGCATCCACGTAGATGAAGAACGGATTGGCGCGGTCATAAGCATTGTAAACTCCCAGTTGCACGGCGTGCCGCACCTTGCGTCCGGCCCAATGCGCGTTGAGGGACGCATCCAGGCGGTGGTAAGCCGGCAGTCGGTAGCCGTTTACTTCCGTGTAGGCAAACACCTCGCGGGCCACTTCGCCTTCCGGACTCAGGTGCTGGAATTTAACAGCGGACAAAGTAATGGGATTACCCGTAGAAAACGTCCACAAAACCTCTGTGTCCAGCCAATTACAAATACGTTGCCGCAAACTCACTTTCAGGTCGTGCCGCCGGTCGAAACGATACGGGAAAGGCCTTCCGGAATTCAAATCGGGGAATTGGCGGATGGATTCCGACAATGCGTAGGCGACAGACCAGGTAGTTTTGCCGCGATTTTTTTCAAATAAAAATTCCAGCCCCCGGGCGGTGCCTGTGCCCTCTGCGATCCGGTCCTCCCAACCTGCGGCATCCTCCGCCCCTACGGAAGTGAGGGCATCGTTGCTGGAGAGGAAGGTAAGCACCCGGTCCAGGCGTTTCCGGTAGCCTTCCACCTGCCAGCGCCATCCGTTGCGTTGCCAGCCGAATCCGGCTGAAAACTGCCCTACGAGCTCCGGCTTGACCTTGGCGGTGGAGGGCACCCAAAGTTCGAACGGCAGGCTGATATTAAAGGAGCCGATCTGATGCAAATTCTGCGACATCCGGTGGTAGCCCGCCCAATACGACCAGCCTTGCGGCGTGGCATATTCCAGTCGGATGCGTGGCAAAAGTGATGGATACGAGGTGTTCCGCACCTGAAAATCGGAGGCATTCAGCCCCGCGTCGAGCTTCCAGCTGTGGCCGAAGCGCCATTCGACATCCACATAGCCTTCGGATTCGTCGGCACCCAGGCGCTCGTTGTTGCGCAAGATCAGGGCCAGGGAATCAATGTTGCTGCCTACCTGACCCGACAATAAGAAGTTGACGCTAAGAGCTCCCGGGCGGAAATCATGAAACGTGTAAGCCAATCCCCAGCGCAAAGTGACCCGTTCGGAGGTGTACCACGTAAAGTCCGACTTGATAGACCAGTCGCGGATGAGGGTCTGGTACACCCGACCGTAGTCCTGCAAAACGGTTTGTTTGCCCGAAGGGAACTGCGCCGTCGAATTGAACGAAAGATTGCTCTGGTAATAAAAACGGCTGTACCGCAAGGTCGTATTCGTGAACAGGTTTTTGCGCAACAGGTGGTTCCAGCGCAGCGCAGCGATGCCGTTGCCCCATTTGGAGGATAGGTTGTATCGGTCGGTCACAAAACTTTCGGGATAGGTGTAAGTCTGCCTGAACTCGTCGCGAAACACGTCGCCGCCGCGATAAATACTGAAATACAGGCGGTTACGTTCGGACATCACATAGTTTAGTTTCAAACTGCCGTCGAAAAAACGATAGGCCACATCGTCGCCGCTGAATGTGATCAGGTTTTCCCGCTGGTTGAAAAAACGAATCCAGGGGGCGAAGTAAGTGCCGCGCCCGCTGGCGAGAAAGGAGCAGTTCTTTTTTTTACCGAT